>NZ_JANSIM010000220.1:0-14272 GCF_047502655.1 Synechococcus sp. R5-12
TTTCAGTATAGTTGAGCTTATTATTGACTAGAGTCATGCTCCAGAGATGTCAGGGTGGGAAGGAGGTGCTGGCCGGAGGAAACCGTATGGACTTGTTGTTGGCAGGAGACATCGGGGGCACCAAAACCAGCCTCAGCCTTGTCAATGCCGAGGATCCCGAGCACAGCCTTTACCACTGCCGCTATGCCAGCCAAGATTACGCCAACCTCGCCCCAATGGTGGGAGAGTTTCTGGCCCAGGCTCGGCGGGAGCTGGGGCGAGATCCACAGCCTGCTGCCGCCTGTTTTGCAGTGGCCGGCCCCGTCATGGAAACAAGGGGCTCAGGGTCTGAGGGACAGACTGCCAAAGTGACCAACTTGCCCTGGGATCTGCAGTCGAGCCAATTGGCCGCAGAGCTGGGGATCCCGCGCGTAGCCTTGATCAACGACTTCAGCGCTGTGGGGTATGGCGTGCTTGCCCTCGGCGACCAGGATCTGGACACCTTGCAAGTGGGTGAGCGTCAACCGCGGGCTCCGATTGGCGTGATGGGAGCAGGCACGGGTTTGGGGCAGGCTTACCTTACCTGGGGAGAAGGGGGTTACCAAGTTCATGCTAGCGAGGGCGGTCACGTGGACTTTTCCCCGCGCACCCCTCTGGAGTGGGAGCTCTTGAGGTATTTGCAAAAACGGCACGGACGTGTCTCCACCGAGCGGGTGGTCTCAGGGCAGGGGATCGTTGCCATTTATCAATTTTTGCGGGATAGCCAGTGGGGCCAAGGAGAAGAGCAGTTGCTGGCCCAAATTGAGGCTTGGGAAAAGGGGGCCGAGCCCATCGACCCGGCAGCCCAAATTGCCAATGCTGCCATGGAAGCACGGGATCCTCTGGCGGTGGAGTGTCTGCGGCTTTTCATCAGCCTGTACGGGGCTGCAGTCGGGAACTTTGCCCTACACCTATTGCCGCGCGGGGGCCTGTTCATCGCTGGGGGGATCGCGCCCAAGCTCTTGCGCCTACTGCATCAAGGGGAGTTTTTGTCCTCGTTTTTGGATAAGGGGCGGATGCGTCCTCTTCTGGAGCAACTGTCGGTGCAGGTGGTGGTGAATGCGCAGGTGGGGCTGAGGGGAGCTGCTCGCTACGCCGCCAACCTTTGGTAGGGAGCAGCCGCTGCTACTGAGGTTGCCGCCCCGGCCCAGCAGGCGATCGCAGCAATCCCAATGGGTGCTGGAAAATCTCGCCCAGCTGCCCTTTGCCGGGATCCCAGACTTCTTCCTTGAGCCAGCAGATGGGTCAAGATGGGATTGCGCCTTTGCTTGGCTGGCCCCATACCGGAAAGCACTCCGCCTGGGGCTGCGCTATCCAACCGACAATGATTGCCACCACGCAGAGGGACTTCATAGAAACTTCATGGTTGATCCGATGAATCCAATCTTTTGGGCTTTGGGCATAGCTGTGCTGCTGGCTGTGGGCTTGGCAGCCTATCTGTTGACCGCTCGCAAATACGAGTCTCCCGCTTCCGTGGCCAAGTCTTACGACGAGTGGACTCGGGATGGGATCCTAGAGTTTTACTGGGGCGAACACATTCACCTAGGCCACTACGGCTCTCCTCCCCAACGAAAAAATTTTCTGCAGGCCAAGCACGACTTTGTCCACGAGATGGTGCGCTGGGGGGGGTTGGATCGACTGCCTGCAGGGACAACCGTGTTGGATGTGGGCTGCGGCATTGGTGGGAGCTGCCGCATCTTGGCCCGTGACTACGGCTTTGTTGTAACCGGTATCACCATCAGTCCTCAGCAGGTGAAGCGGGCCCAGGAGCTCACCCCCCCTGATCTGCCTGTCCAGTTTCAGGTGGCAGATGCCCTCGACCTGCCCTTCCCCGATGCCAGCTTCGATGTGGTGTGGTCCATTGAGGCAGGGCCTCACATGCCGGACAAGGCCCGCTATGCCCAAGAGATGCTGCGGGTGCTGAAGCCAGGGGGAATCCTGGTGGTGGCGGACTGGAACCAGCGGGACGACCGGCAAAAGCCCCTGAACTTTTGGGAGCGGCTGGTGATGCGGCAACTGTTGGATCAATGGTCACACCCTTCCTTCTCCAGCATCGAAGGCTTTGCCGAGCAGTTGGAGGCTACTGGCCTGGTGGCGGGACGGGTAGAAACCGCCGACTGGACTCAGGAGACCCTTCCCTCTTGGCTGGATTCCATCTGGCAGGGCATTGTCCGTCCCGAAGGGTTGCTGAAGTTTGGCTTGGTGGGCCTGATTAAGTCGCTACGGGAGGTGCCCACTTTCTTGCTCATGCGCCTGGCCTTCGGCACAGGGCTGTGTCGCTTTGGCATGTTCCGAGCGGTGCGGGCAGCTTGTGCTCACAGCCCCAGCTCGGACTTAGCCTGTTGGGCGGCCAGGAGCACCTCCGCATCCTCAGCCTGAGACCAGTCAGGATCGGCAATTTCGGCGTAGAACCGCTGGTCGTAGGGGCGGGTTTGCACCACCACCGGCATGGGCACGGCATGGCCCAGAATTAGGGCTTGCTGTTTGGAGTCCAACTTGGCCAGCACCGTTTTCAAGTTCTGGCTGCCCGCCACCCCTGTGAACACCGCCTCGATATCTTGGTCGTCGTTGAGGAGTGCCGTAATGCGAGTGCCCAACTGCGACATCACTTCGCTATCGATGCTGGAAGGGCGTTGATCCACCACCAGCAGCGTGACAAAGTACTTGCGCATCTCGCGGGCAATGGTGCCGAAGATGGTCTGCTTGGCCGCCCGCGGATTTAGAAAGCGGTGGGCCTCCTCGATGGTGATGCACAGTTGACGGGGCCGGTCGAGGGGATTTTTGGATTGCAAGTACCGCTCCGTCTGATGTACGTAGGCCTGGTGAATGCGGCGGGTGATGACGTTGGCAGCCAACATGTAGGAAAGCAAGTTGGACTGGGATCCAAACTCGATAACCACGTGAATGCCGCGGCTGAGGGCATCTAAAATCTGGCCGATGTAGTTGTGGGGCAGGGTGCTGCGGATGTACTTGAGGTTGTCAAGGCGGGTGAGCTTGCGCTGCAGGGCCATCATCGAGGCTTTGTTGCCCATTTTCTGTTCGCAAAACTCTTGAATCTCGGTGTTGGAAAGGCTCAAGAGGCGGCTGATCCAGTCGCGGCCAAACTCGTTGCGCAGGATAATGGCGTTTTCCAGGCTGGCTTCCGATAGGTTCAGCTCCTCTGCCAACAGGGCCAGATCCTCCACCTCGATCTGGTTGTAGGCGATGAAGAGCTCCTGCGCATCCCGCACCCCTCGCCGCCGGGTGGAATCGGGATCCAGGGTATAGATCTGTACCTGACCGGGAAAGAGCTGCCGCAAGCCCTTGACGGTGCTGGCGTGCTTGTCTTCGCTGGCTGCCTCCCAGCCATACTCGGAGTGCATGTCAAAGATCAGGTTCACCGCCGCCCGTTTGCGGATGATGCCGGCCAGGATCAGGCGGGCTAGAAAGGACTTGCCGGTGCCCGATTTGCCGAAAATGCCGTTGCTGCGCTCCACCCAGCGATCCAAGTCCAAACAGATGGGCACAGCCATGTCGAGGGGCTGGCCGATAGCAAAGTTGCGCCGCTCCGGGTCGTCTTCCCAGCCGAAGACGGTGCGAAAGTCCAGTTCCCGTGCCTCATACACTTGCGAAAAATGGGCGGGCACTGTTTTCACGGGCAGCAGCTCCATGGCGCCAGCGGAAGGGGGTTCTTGGCCGAGGGGAGCTGCCAACGCTTCTGGCCGTTCGGGATTGACCAGGGGATACAGCCTTTCCCCTTCCGTTTGCCGCGGCACCAACATCAGCATCGGGGTGAGGGCAATAATGCCGTAGGTACCGGTACCGGCCAGCACCTCCTGCAGCAAGGTCTCTTCCGGGCGGGGGGGATTGACCAGAATTTGGGGGTTGCTGGTTTCTAGGGTAACGTCAGTAAGCAGGCCAAAGAAGCGGTTGCGCTGCCCCTGGATCACCACGAATTTGCCCACCCGCAAGTCTTCTACCGAGACACCGGGATTGAGGCGAGCTTCCAGCCCTCGACTCAGGGATCCCTGAATCACGGTAGCCAAAGGTTGAGGAGGGGTCATGGCGGTGAGGCTTGGGTTCCAGATGCCTTATTCAGTTGCCCATCTGTAAGCGGGCGCTGGTGCGAGGGGCGCCATCCTGCACAATCCAGGTGCGGACGATCTCCACTTCCTCCGGCGTCCAAAAGCCCAGACGGGACAGGGGCAGCCCGCGGGCCTGAATGTAAGCAATCTCAGGGAATCCGCCGCGAGCTTGGGGGCGGTTGAGCTGAACTCTAGTCTCGACTGAATGCAGTGTACATTATATACATTCAGTATGCCCCAATTTGTAGCTCCAAAGGGAACAGCAATAGGTTTAGTGCTGAACTAGAGGTCGTACTTTGTTATTAGGATTCAAGACGGAGTTAAGACTGAACAACAAGCAAAGGACACTGGCGGCGCAGCACGCTGGGGTTGCTCGGCACGCTTACAACTGGGGACTGGAGCTTTGTAAGCAAGCTGTGGCAGAGAGGCGGAAGATTCCCACGGCAGTTGATCTGCACAAGAAACTTGTAGCCGAGGTGAAGAGGGCTAATCCTTGGTACTATCAGGTTTCTAAGTGTGCCCCGCAGGAAGCTCTTAGGAATCTGGAGAGAGCAATTAAGAGGTGGCGTGCTGGGAAGTCTAGATTTCCAGTATTCAAGAAGAAGGGGAAGCTGGACAGCTTTTACCTAGAAGGTGGGATTAGAATTTCCGGCAACAAAATCAAGGTTCCGATTTTCGGCTGGTTAGCTTGTTACGAGGTCTTGCCTGCGGTTGTGCCCAAGAATGTTGTTATCAGCCGGCGGGCCCACCGTTGGTTTATTTCCTTCAAGTATGAGGCGCCTGAGCCAGGGGAGCTGGAGAAGGAAGGGGACGTTGTTGGGGTTGACCTAGGAGTTAACAATCTAGCCACGTGTTCTGACGGGGGGACTTTTGGCAACCCCAAGCCCTATTGTAAGGCTAGGAAGCGGCTGAGGAGGTTGCAAAGGCGGTTGTCCAGGAAAGTTAAGGGGTCGCAAAACCGGCGGAAGGCAGTTAAGAAGGTGGCAAGACTCCACAAGAGAGTAGTTGATATTCGTCGGGACAACCTACACAAGCTTACTACCTATCTAGCTAAGAGGTATCGGGTGGTAATTATAGAGGACCTGAACGTCTCGGGGATGCTCAAGAACCACAAGTTAGCTAGTAGTCTAGCCGAGTGTAGTTTCTATGAGCTCAGGCGACAGCTAGAGTATAAAGCTAGGCTCTACAGCTGTCAGGTGGTAGTGGCGGATAGGTTTTATCCGTCCAGCCAGCTGTGTTCTTGTTGCCAGCATAAACAGCAGATGCCGCTGCACCAGCGGGTGTTTCGTTGTGAGAGTTGCGGTTTAGAGAAAGACCGGGATCTCAACGCAGCGATTAACTTGGTGGGGTGGTATTTTGAGGTGTATCTACCCTCAACTACCCCCAGCTTGGGGGGAAGTCACGCCTGTGGAGATCCCGCTGCCGGGGTTGGGTTGCAAGCCCAGCTAGGCAAGGGTCGTAGAAGCAGGAAGAAAGCATCAACGCTGGTCGAAAGTCCACTTTTGTCCAATGTTGTTTAAGTCTTTCGGAGCGGTTAATGGCGTTGAGGATGTAGGCGTGGCGGCTCGTCCACCGGGGATTGATCAACTCGCTATTGGGATCCCCGGGCCTGACATAGGCCATCGTGGCCTCATAACTGTCCAGCAACTGGGTGCGCTGCCGTCCTGCCGGCTGATGGCAACCCACACAACTGGCTTCTAGCAGCGGTTTGACATCCCGTTCGTAGGTAAATTGCGGTTCGGTGCGAAAACTCAGCTGAATGGCCTGCTCGAGGGGCAGCCCCTCTTGGGGAGAAAGCGTGAGGGTGTAACGGGTGCTAAAGCGCAAGGGATCCCGAGGCTTAAGCAACAACTCGTCTCCCTGCACATCAAAAATAACCGCTGCCGGCGGATCCAACTGAACCGCCAGACGTTGTAGATTGGGATCCAGTGGCCGATTGAATTGCAGCCGAATGACTCCATCCACAAAAACATCCTGCTGTTCGGGGGTAGGCTGGGAAGACACCCACTCCAAAAATGCCTGACTTTGAGAAGCATTCGACTGAGGCCAAACTTGCCGATGAGACTCGATGACAAAGAACGCTGCTGCCAACAACAACAGCCCCGCCCAAGTTCGCCACCGCCGCCAATGGCGAAAGACATTTTGTACGGTCGGAGTGTTCATTGTTGCAGACTCAATTCAACTATTGTCAGAATAGCGAACTTGCCCACACTTCAGCCACCGATGGGATACAAAGTGCCAGGGATCCCCAGCGGATCATGAGGATCCCTTGTTCTGAAAAGTAGAAAGACAATGAGCACCGGAGCGAAGGGAAGAGGTCGCTGCTCCCAAGCCCCTGAGGGCTAAAAAGAATACCGAGGGCTTTACCCTGGCTGAGATGAGATCACCAGCAGGGAAAAGCATCCAGGGAGGCAGCAAATCAGTTGACCCGCTCCAGCTTGATGTTGTGGTGGCCCAGCTTGATCTCAAACTCATCTCCGGGCTTGAGGCCCATCTTCTTGGTGTAGGCAGCTCCGATCAGGAGGTTGCCATTCTTATGAACCGAAACCCGGAAGGTAGGAGCGCGGCCACGGGATCCATTTTCGTCACTAGCGCCGAGATCCACGCCAACGGCCTTCAACAGGGCGTTGTTAAACTGCATCAGATTCACTCGCTCCTGACCATTCTTGGTGTAGGTGACATAACCACAGGCGCGAGCTTTTTCCTTGCGATCCGCATTTCCCATTGAAGTTACCTTGTCGAGGAGCTCTTGGCCAGTGAGTGGTTTTGGTTTACTGGTTGTAGCCATATCGAGATGGTTTTAGGGACAACTGTTAGTGTAGCCAGAAACAAACAGGGATTGCAACAGAGTTTGATCCAATTCCTTCTTATTACAGGGAATAAGTCAGCGACCGCAATGGGATCTGAGGGGTGGTTGCGCAAAACAGCAGTGGGGAATTCCCTCTAAAGGCCAGAACCTGTGGGGGAGACTTTGGCTGAAATGGGGAATGATAGGCTCTCAGGCCCTATTCTCGACAGGGTCATCCGTCCAAGTCAAAGTATCTTTGGGCGAGGGATCCCCGCTTTGCCGCCGGAATTGAGCAAAAGCAGGGAAACTGGAAACAAGGCTGTTTGCGTGTCACTCAATATGGATCCCTTTTGGTCAGGGCGGCGTCTCCTCATTGGGGTGAGTGGGGGGATTGCTGCCTACAAAACGGCAGCTTTGGTGTCTGCTCTGGCGCAGCAGGGAGCAGAGATCAAGGTGGTTTTGACAAAAGCTGCGGAACATTTTATTTCTCCTTTGGCTTTTGCCACCTTGTCTCGCCAACCGGCTTTTACGGATGCCGCCTTTTGGCAAGCAACACGAGGACGACCGCTGCACATCGAGTTGGGGGAATGGGCGGAGGCTCTCCTCATTGCGCCCTTGTCGGCCAACACCTTGGGCAAGTTGGCTCATGGGCTGGCGGATAATTTGCTCACCAATGTGATCCTGGCTTCCCGGTGTCCGGTGGCGGTGGCACCGGCTATGAATACGCAGATGTGGAAGGCAGAGAAGGTAGCCGAGAATTGGCAGCGGCTACACCAGGATCCCCGTTTTTGGGCCTTGCCGACGGCCAGTGGCCGCCTGGCCTGTGATGCGGTGGGGGAAGGGCGCATGTTGGAGCCGGAGGCGCTGCAGGAGTATGTGCGGGCTTTGCTCTGGACAGGGGGGAAAAAAGATTGGCAGGGCAAGCGGGTGTTGGTGACGGCGGGGGGTACACGGGAGCCCATTGACGCGGTGCGTTTTATCGGCAATCCGGCCAGTGGTCGGATGGGCGTGGCATTGGCGGTGGCGGCGGCCTGCCGAGGAGCGACGGTGACGCTGGTCCATGGGCCGTTGGGGATCCCTTTTGATCCAGCGCCCTTCGCCATTCGGGCCATTCCGGTGGAGACGGCAGCCCAACTGGAGGCGGCTTTGCAGGCGGAATTTCCCCAGGCAGATCTCTTGTGGATGGCTGCTGCTGTGGGGGATGTGCGCCCCTCTCAGGTTTACGCGGGGAAGCTGCCCAAAGCCGATCTACCCCAGATGTTGCCGTTGGAGCCGATCCCTGACCTGCTGGCAGCTCTGGCCCGCCACAAACGCCCTGGCCAACGCCTCATCGGCTTTGCCGCCCAAAGTGGGGATCCCTTGCCACCGGCCAGAGAGAAGCTCCGCCAGAAGGGCCTGGATGCTATTGTGGCCAACCCCATCGACCAACCGGATAGCGGCTTTGGCAGCAGCCACAACCAAGGCTATTGGATCCCCCAGCAGGGAAGTCCAGAGCGGATCCCATTGGCAACCAAGCCAACCCTGGCCCACCGGCTGCTGGATCTGGCCCGGCAATTGGAGTTGGGCTACTTTAGTTAAACTCCCTCTCCCTCTCCCTCTGGAAGAGGGGCCGGGGGTGGGGTCTGTGCGGTACAGAACGCTAAACTTCCCGGAATAGCTGTTCGCGAACTGCCTCAAGAACCTGTGTAAAGCCACAGGGGCAAGCCCGAGGTGCTCACTTCAAACTGCAGACGGGCCAAGGCTTCTGCTGCCGGCAGAAATCGAGACCAACCTCTGCGCCGCGGGAGCAGGTCGTAGAACTTCGCATCCGTCGGCAAACCCGCCAGCTCTGCCGCCCAAAGGCGGGCATCTTCTTCTGTGCCCAAGCGATCCACCACACCCAAGTGGAGGGCCTGCTCTCCGCTGAAAATGCGGCCATCGGCAAAAGTTTTGACCACATTCAAACTCAACTTGCGGGCAGCAGCAACCGTCTGCACAAACTGGCCGTAGGTAATGTCGATCAACTCTTGCAGGATGTTTCGCTCTTCTGGGGTCAGCTCGCGATCAAACGAGAGAATATCTTTGTAGGGGCCAGACTTAATCACCTTAAATGAAATCCCCACCTTATCCAGGAGGCGTTCGATATTATTGCCTCGAATGATCACGCCAATGCTACCGGTGATCGTTCCTGGGTTGGCGACAATTTTTTCGGCTCCCATGGCAATATAAACCCCCCCAGAGGCGGCAATGTTGCCAAAGCTGGCGACAATACGGGTGCCCTTTTTCTCTCGCAAACGCAAGAGGGCATTGTAGATTTCTTGGGAGTCGGCCACCGTCCCGCCTGGACTGTCGATGCGCAGCACCACAGCAGGGATCTGGTTTTCTTCCACTTCTTTCAGGGCCTTGAGAACCCGCTCGCGAGTTTTGCCATCAATGGCCCCTGCCACCTCAATGCGACCGATTTGCCGGCGCAAACCACCCAAGAATAATCGCTTCAGCATGGAAAAGAACTGGATAGGGATAAGTGCATATTCTGTATCATGAATGGCGGCTCATGGCTTGGTCAACCAGTTGCCTAGACGTTGCCATACACCGGGATCACCGCCCCTCGCAGATCCCGCGCTGCTTCTGAGACCAAAAAGGCAATCACCTGCCCGATGGACTCTGGCTTTACCCACAGCTCGGCTTGCTCGGATCCCATGGCAGCTCGGTTGGCCGGCGTGTCGATGATGCTGGGCAGGATGACGTTGGCTGTGATGTCTGTGCCTTGGGTTTCGGCGGCAATGGTACGGGTCAGGGCCACCACCCCTGCTTTGGAAGCGCAGTAGGCGGCCAATTGCGGGCCCGGCTCCACCGCTCCTCTGGATCCCACCGTTACAATCCTCCCATAGCCCTGTTGCCACATTCTGCGCAGGCTGTGCTTGCAGGTCAGAAAAGTGGTGGTGAGGTTGAGGTCGAAGTCGCGATACCAGTCCGCCAAGCTGTACTCGTGGGTGGGGCCCATGGCAAAGCCCCCCACCAGGTGGATCAGCCCATCCACGCGGGGTAGGTCGGCAATGACGCGGGCAACCGCCGCCTCATCTGTTAAATCCACTTGCACAAAGCGAACCCGATCCAGAGCATTGGCCGGCAGGCGCTCCCGCAAAATGGCAAGATCTTTCTCTTGGCGATAGGTCAAGGTCAGCTCTGCGCCGCTGGCCAGCACCACGGGAACCACCCCCAAACCCAGCCCGCCTGTGCCGCCGGTCAAGAGGATTTGCTTGCCTTGGTTGCTTTGCATGGATGCACCTGCATTGGCGAAAGGGATCCAGAACAAGATCGGGAAGGGACTTCAAAAACCCCAGAGGATGTTTGGGTTCGTCCAACTGAGCTTCCCTCTCTTACCCTACCCTGGTTCCTGCTCCTCTTGAGGAACAACAGCCCTTTTGGGCGCTTTCTCCAGCAGCAGGTCGCTCAAGGCCAGCCAGTGGGGCAGGGCCAGCTCTTCGGCGCGGGCATCGGGGTTGAGGCGGAGCTGAGCCAAAGCTGCTGCAACCGCTTCTCGCTCCACCAAGCTTCCCAGGGCATTGACGAGCTTCTTGCGACGGGTGGAGAACCCCTGTCGAAGGAGGTGGTTAAACCAGCAGGGATCCCGGACGGGGGTGGGGGCGGGGCGGGGGGTGAGGCGAATCACAGCAGATTCCACCTTGGGGGCGGGCTTGAAAGCGGTGGGGGGCACCCTGCAGATCAGCTCGCAATCGGCCAAATACTGCGTCCGCAGGCTCAGAGCACCATAGGCTTTGCTGCCGGGGCCGGCCTGCAAGCGCTCGGCCAGCTCTTTTTGCACCAGAAGGACAATGCGCTCGAACTGCCGAACCGGCTGGGCCGGGGATCCCAGTACCTTTTCCAGGATGGATCCGGTGAGGTTGTAGGGAATGTTGGCCACCAGCAGGCGAGGCTGAGGGGGCAACGGCAGGCGAAGAAAATCCCCTTCCACCAGGTGGAAGCGGGGCTGGTCGGCGAAGCGCTTTCGCAACAGCCGGCACAGATCCCGGTCGATCTCCACCGCCACCACCTGGGCGCCCTGGGCCAGCAATCGCCGCGTCAGTTGGCCGGTGCCGGGGCCGATCTCCAGCACCCAAGTGGGATCCGCCCCTCTCTCCAGATCATTCAACTGGGCAGCCCGCAAAATCGCCTCGTGAACAGCGGGATCCTTGAGCCAATGCTGACCAAACCGTTTACGAGGATAGGGCAACCGAGCGGTACCCAGAGGGGTTGCAGGAGCAATTGCCGGGTGGGTCATCGCTTGGCTGAGTTGGGAACAGAAATCAAGTTGGGATCCGCATCCTCAGGTCTATCTCGGGCGGGTTGAGCAGGGAGCGCCTCTGGGTTCGGATCCCCGCTCAGGAGCGGCTTGCGGTAGAGGGGCACCGTAAAGGTGACGGTGGATCCCAGCCCTTCGCCCAGGCTGTAGAAATTGATTTCCCCTCCCATCGCCTCCACCAGGCGTTGGCTGATGGCCAGGCCCAAGCCCGTCCCCCCATATTGGCGGGTGGTGGAACCATCCACCTGTGTGAAGGCCTGAAACAGCTTCTGCTGCTTTTCCAGCGACACGCCGATCCCGGTGTCGATGACGCGGATGCGGGCCAAACCCGGGTTGCCGGGCAGGATATCCGCTCGCACGGTTACCGAGCCCTTGGGGGTAAACTTGATGGCATTCCCCACCAAATTGAGCATGACCTGCAACAGGCGTTGGTAATCGCCCAAGAGCAAAATCTGATCCGAGGTGTTGGGCAGGTGGAAGCTCAGTTGTAGGCCCTTTTGGCTGGCCTGCAGGCTAGTCTTGGCCTCCACATCCTTAAACAAAGCTCGCAGGTCGCAGGGCTGGAACTCCAACTGCATTTTGCCCGCCTCGATCTTGGCGATATCCAGCACATCGTTGATTAGGGCCAACAGGTGCAGGGCAGAGCGATAGGCCTCTTGCAAAAAGTCCAGCTCCTCTTCGCGGTTTTCGGCCATCCCGTCCAGCACCAGCTTGATAAAGCCGATGATCCCGTTGAGAGGGGTGCGCAGCTCGTGGGAGGTGTTGGCCAAGAATTGGCTTTTCAGTTGGTTGGCCGATTCCGCTTGGGCACGGGCCTGCTCCAGCTCCTTATTTTTCTGACGCAGAGTTTGGTTGGCTAACTGCAAGCGGGTTGCCAGTTGGCGACTTTGATCCAGCAAAATGGCGTGGGCAATGGCTGCGCCCAGGTAGGTGGCAATGCTCTGGAGTACCTGAATGTGGCTTGGCTGCCAAACAGGAACCCTGTTCGGATCCAGCATTTCCAGCCAGAGCAGGCTGTTGGCGTAGCCCTGGTAAGACATGGCAATGGCCAGATGTCGCCCCGCCTCCACCGGCTCTTCCTGTCTGAGGGCCTGCAACAAATGGGGGTAATCTGCCAGCTTCAGGGTCTGGTGGAGCAGGGAGGGATCCCCAGGATGGCGGCGGTACTCGGCATTGACCGTGAGGGAGTCTTGCCCCACCTCGTAGAGGGCCATCAGGCAGCGATCTACCTCAAACAGTTGCCCCAACTGCTCCACGGTCTGCTGGCACAGTTGCCGGATATCCAGGGAATGCCGGATGTTGCGCACCAACTGCGTCGTGATCCCCTGTACCGGATCGGCCGGGAGAGCATGGGGCTGGCTGTTGGGGCTGCTGGTTCCTCCGGCCAACGCAAAAGGCGTAGCCCCCAGCAACTTGCCCACTGCCGCAACCGCCACCACCTCCCCTTCCATGTCCCGTACAGGGTTGAGAGAAAGATGCAGATGCAACTTGTAGCGGGGCGAGAGCACCTGACATTCGTAGGAGAGGGGATCCCCGCTTGCAAACACCTGGTTGAGCTTAGCCTCATACTCCCCGGCGTTGGTCACCTCCCAAACTTGCTGTCCGCTCACGATGTGCTGAGGGTGGATGCCATATTTCTCGGCATCTTCCCAGTAAAAACTCCAGAAGCGCCTCTGGCGATCCTGCGTGTAGAACATCGGAGTGGGTCGGAGCACACCCATGGGGGAGGAGACCACCATTGCGTTAGGGGAACACAGGCCAAAACTCAGGTTTTTCCAGAGGAAGCCGGGCTGGCGGGATCAGAGGCCGGGCGGGTTAGTGGGGCAGAGTCCTTGTTGAGGCGGGCGAAGATCATGCGGCCTGCTGAGGTTTGAATGGCGCTGGTCACAACCACAGAGCGGGTTTTGCCCACAGAGCGCTGCCCTTCTTCCACCACCACCATGGTGCCGTCTTCCAAGTAGCCTACCCCTTGACCTGGCTCTTTTCCTTCGCGGGTGATCTTGATATCAAAGCTGTCGCCGGCAACATAGATGGGCCGCAGCGCCTCGGCCAACTCATTCACATTCAGCACCTTGACCCCCTGCAGAGCCGCCACCTTCTTCAGGTTGTAATCGGTGGTAAGCAGCGCTCCCCCCACGGTTTGGGTGAGGCGCACCAGCTTTTCGTCCACAGTGCTCAGATCCGGATAGTTGGCTTCGTGAATAACGAAACGATCGGGGTAGGCTTCTCGTAGAGCCTGCAGCGTATCCAAGCCTTTGCGGCCCCGCTCTCGTTTTTGGGCATCGGCCTTGTCGGCGATGGTTTGCAATTCCGTCAGCACAAAGCGAGGAACCACCAGGGTTCCTTCCAAAAAACCTGTCTCGATTAACTGGGCCACTCGGCCATCGATGATGGAGCTGGTGTCCAAAACCTTGGCCGTGGCAGCCACCACATTGCCCTCCGCCCAGAGGGCTGCCTGCAAAGCATAGTTGGGGTTAAACAGCCGCAGCAGCGAGGGGCCGTGGGTATCGGCCAGGCTGACCCCCAGATAGGCAAAGGCCAAGCTGAAAAAGACCGAAGCCAGTGGCTCGAGGAACCTGTTGAGTTGGGGAGGCAAGGGCAGCAAGTACACAGGAGCCATGGCCAGATTGGCGATCACCAAGCCGATCACCAACCCCACCGAGCGGCTGATCAACACGTCCGGCGGCAGGGAGCGCACATTGGCCTCAAAGCGACGGTAGCTCCAGCGCACCAGGGATCCCAGAGCCAGTCCTGCCAGCACGCCAAAGCCGCTGGTGACGACACGGGCTCCTTCCACATTGGCTCCCTGAAGGGCGGCAGGAGGGAGCAAATCCAGGCCGTAAAACCCGAGGCCAGCCCCGGCCAACATGAAGATCGCGATCAGTAAAGCGTCTAGCATAAGAAAAAAGACGGCCCTGCTGAGTGGGTGATGCTGCTGGGAATAGGCAAATCTGCTTCCTACTCATTCTAGTCGTCTGGTGTTGGAGGGATCCGGACAACCAAGCCAGCCCTCCCCCAGAAGGATTCAGACTATGCTGAAATCATAGCGATCCCTTGCCAGCTTGAGGGATCTGTGGAGCATGCCTCTAACCCTCAAAACCCTGAACTTTGCTGAATTTA
>NZ_JANSIM010000028.1:0-2494 GCF_047502655.1 Synechococcus sp. R5-12
TGAACAGTGATGTTCAGCAGTGTTCAGCGTAAATGTATCAGGAAAAATCCCCCTAAGGATGTTGTCCTCTCCAACCTCTGGCCCCTCTCCCCAAGGGAGAAGGGAGCTGGGCGCAGAAAACGGTTTCCCAACCGAGGCTCAGCTAGTCCGAAAAGGCACCGTGGTAGGCGGCCTGCATGGCTGCCAAAGACACCACCAGTAAGGGATCCTCTTCTGCCGTCCTTAAGAGCAGGGGATCCGCAGGGGATCCCACCTGTCCCACAAGCTGCCACTGGCCGGGGAGCTGGGACTCCAAATAGGCTTCCCAGAGGGAACGGTGGGCCGGGCTTACGGAGACTAGGATGCGGCTGGATCCCTCGCCAAACAGGGCCTGATCCCAGCGCAAGGATCCAGGAGCCAGGGAGAGGGTTGCGCCGCGGCCTCCGCTCAAGCAGGCTTCTGCCAAAGCCACAGCCAATCCCCCCTCGCTGCAGTCGTGGGCAGAGCGCACCCAGCCCTGGCGGATTCCATGGCGACAGGCAGCTTGCACCCGCTTTTCCAATTCCAGATCCACTGGCGCGGGCCGGCCCGTAACTTGCTGGTGGATGACCGCCAAATACTCGCTGCCCCCCAAGCTGGTGAGGGCCTGGGATCCCAGGAGGTAAATGAGATCCCCTTCTTGCTGCCACCCCTGGCCACAGATGCATTTCAAGTCGGGAATAAGACCCACCATGCCAATGACAGGGGTAGGGTAGATAGCCTGCGATCCCTGGGGGGTGAGGGTCTCGTTGTAGAGAGAAACGTTTCCCCCCGTTACCGGCGTACCGAGGGCACGGCAGGCATCTCCAATCCCCCGACAGGCCAGGGCCAGCTGCCAGTACACCACCGGGTTTTCGGGATTGCCAAAGTTAAGGTTATCGGTAACAGCTAGGGGATCGGCCCCCACACAGGTGAGGTTGCGGGCAGCTTCCGCCACGGCTGCCTTGGCCCCCTCGTAGGGATCCAAATACACCCAGCGGCCATTGCCATCCAGGGTGGCAGCGATGGCCTTGCGGGAAGCTCGCAGGGGCGGCACCTCGCCCACGCCAAACTTTTGGGAACGGATGCGGATAACCGCCGCATCTCCCTGGCCCGGCCAAAGGACGGTGTTGTTTTGCACCTGGTGGTCGTATTGGCGATAGATCCAGGCTTTGCTGGCCAGGGTGGGGCTGGCCAAAAGCTGCAGCAGCACCTCTTTCCATGCCAGCGTTGCCTGAGCGAGGTGGATCCCCTGGCAATCACAAGGGGGTAGAGTGGCGGGATCCCATTGCCACGCTGCCTGCACGTAGGCTGGCGGCTCTGGCAACACCGGACGGACATAGACGGGGGTGTCTTCGGCCAAAGCCCGCGCCGGCACCTGCACCACGCAGGATCCCTGGTGCCAGATCTCCACCAGCGGCTCGGCAATGACTTCCCCGGCCACACTAGCTTGCAAACCCCAGCGGTGGAAGATCTCCATCACCTCCGCCTCGCGGCCTTTTTGCACCACCAGCAGCATCCGCTCCTGGGATTCCGAGAGCAGGTATTCCCAGGCAGCCATGCCGCTTTCCCGCGCCGGCACTCGGTCGAGGTCAAAGCGGATCCCCACCCCTCCCTTGGCGGCCATCTCCGCGGTGGAGCAGGTGATCCCGGCTGCCCCCATATCCTGGGCAGCCACCACAGCTCCTGTGGCAAAGGCCTCCAGACAGGCCTCGATGAGGCACTTGCCCAGGAAGGGATCCCCCACCTGCACTGCCGGCCGATCCTGCTGCGCATCCTCCTTGAGCTCGGCGCTGGCAAAGCTGGCGCCGCGGATCCCATCCCGCCCGGTGGTGGCGCCCACGTACAAGACCGGGTTCCCCACCCCCCGCGCTGCCGATTTCACCACTGCCGGCGTCTCCAGCAGCCCCAGGGCCATGACGTTGACCAAGGGATTGCCGCTGTAGCAGGGATCCACCGCCACTTCTCCCCCCACTGTGGGTACCCCGACACAGTTGCCGTAGTGGGCGATCCCTTCCACCACCCTGGCCATGAGGCGGCGGTTGCGGGGATCGGTTAGCGGCCCAAAGCGCAGCGAGTTAAGCAGGGCAATGGGACGGGCGCCCAGGGTAAAGATATCCCGCAGGATCCCTCCCACGCCGGTAGCTGCCCCCTGGAAGGGCTCCACTGCCGAAGGATGGTTGTGGGACTCGATCTTAAACGCCAGCCAATCCCCATCCCCCAGATCCACTACGCCGGCATTTTCCCCCGGCCCCACCACTACCCGCTCGCCCGTGGTGGGAAAGTTTTTCAGCAGAGGGCGGGAGTTTTTGTAGCAGCAGTGCTCTGACCACATCACCCCAAACATGGCCAGCTCGTTGGGGTTGGGATCCCGGCTCAGCTGCTGCTGGATCTGTTGATATTCCGCCGGGGAAAGGCCGTGGGCTTTTAAGTCTTCGAGAGTATAGGGCATAGTGCTGATACATTTACGCTGAACACTGCTGAACATCACTGTTCA
>NZ_JANSIM010000221.1:0-5443 GCF_047502655.1 Synechococcus sp. R5-12
CCGCTCCGTACCGCTTTAGCGGTCGGAGTCGGGTAGTTTACAGCCTCTATAGATTGCTGTAGCGTTCTTCGGCCCAGGGTTCACCGCCCATGTAGTAGCCGTTGCTCCCCCAAAAGCCCAGCTGATCTTAGGGGGGAAACTCCAGGCATATGGGTGAGGGATCAAAGTGCGCACCGGCCCTACCGGGAGCGGTTGTCCTTCCAGGGTATGAACCAGGTAGTTTTCGGGGCGGATGAACTCCTCCAGAGTCAGGTTGGTGGTGTAGCCGCCATAACAGTGTTGCATCACCGCCTTGGCCTCAGGAGCAATGGATACCAACTGCAACCCATCCGGGATCCACACCCCTGTCCGGTTGACATCCTCCATCTCCTTTCGGTACAACGCAAAGACTGGAGACACGGCACAGCTTGCCCACTGCTGTCGCCCCCATCCAGCCCCACCACTTGGCCGGTGTACTCCGTCATCCAAGGCTTGGTACTGCGCTGGAGTGGCCTTGAGGAGTTTGGCATCTCCGACCAGCGTGGGTGTATCTTAATTGCAGGTCTAACAGGGCAAAAGCCGTCCTGGAAGGGCGGGGCTTTGGACCTAGCTTTTTGGTAAAGGTATGGGCTCTAGGGTGGAATCTTGTCCGTGACGGGCCTGTAGGATCGGGTCAACCGGGAACGAGGACTGGCGCTGCTTCAGGATCGGGGAGAATGGATCCCTGTTGGAGCCTGTGAATGGCTGCCGGGGATAGGGGAGAAGAGCCCGGAAGGAACTCCGTCCCGCTAACCCAAGCGGGTGAGGTTGATAAGGCCGACTCGTGGAACTGAGTTGAGCAATTTTGGGGTGCAGAGCGTGTTGTCGATGAACCTATGGAGTGCAGGGCTGTTGGGCCTTACCTTCAGCTCACCGGGAGAATTTGTCTTCCGCTTTCCCCCCGGCACCCCGCTGGTGGGAGGGCTGGGCCTACGCTGGTATGGCCTATTGATGGCAGTGGCCGTGTTGGTCGGCTTGATCTTGACCAAAGCGTTGGCAGAATCTCGTCATCTAGAGAAAGAGCCTGGCAAAGCCAGTGAACGAGTGGAGCTACTGGCCCTGTGGTTGGTAATATCTGGGTTTCTGGGCGCCCGCCTCTACTACGTCCTCACCCACTGGTCAGAGTTCCAAGACAACCCCCTCTCGGCCTTTGCCATTTGGCAGGGGGGTCTCATCATCCACGGTGGGGTGTTGGCCGGCGCGCTTGCCCTTTACCTCTATTGCCGCACCACCGGGATCAACGGCTGGAAGTACGCCGATGTGCTCACGCCGGGGTTGATTTTGGGCCAAGCCATCGGGCGCTGGGGCAACTTTTTCAACTCTGAGGCCTACGGTGCCCCTATTCCTCCCGACAGCCCTTGGCCGCTGCGGGTGTACATTCCTCCCCAAGCCCGCGAGCCGGAATACAGCCAATTTGAGTTTTTTCACCCCATCTTTTTTTACGAAAGCGTCCTCAACCTGCTTCTATTTGCCCTCTTGATGGGAATGTTCTGGCGCTTTCCCAAACTCAAAGATGGCACTTGGGTTTGGACCTATGTTGTCGGCTATAGCCTGATCCGCATCCCCTACGAAATCTTGCGCGTGTCGGCGGTGGCCTATCTGCCGGGAACTTCCATCAAAGCCGCCTATGTAGCCAGTGGCTTGGGCTTGGTGATCGGGATCGGCATGTTGATCTACATGTACCGGCTGCGCTTCGACCCCGATTTGGAACAACTGGCAGCGTGGTTATCGGAGCAAGCGGGATTAGCGCCAGAAGCAGCCCAAAACCTTCTGGAACGGGCTTGGGCCATTCAACAGAGACACCGCCGCGCCGACCTGTTGGATCGTGTCACCCTCGCCATGCCCCACTTTCCCGGCACCCTTGCCCCTCACCTGTCTCTTGGCCAACGGGAGCTGCTCATGCGGCAACTGTTTTGTCGCCTGGAAGGCAGGGATCCCTCTGAGGAAGGGCTGGCCCAAGCCAGTTAGTGCCGTGGCCATCAGGCTGAATCAGGGTCATTCCCTCACCCCCAAGGAGAAAGCAGGGCCAGGGAGCAAAACCTTTAGGCCAGCAGACCTCGGGCCAGCAAACCCGCCCCCCCTCCCATCAACACCAACAGCCAAGTGGGCTGGCGAAAGCGCATCAAGGCAATGAAGGCCGCTACCCCGATCCCCAAAGCCACCAGCGAAGCGGGAGTTGTTTGTTGTAGCAGCGCATTTTGGGCCAAGGGCACTGTAGCCGCAGCAACAGCCCCCAGGGCCGTTGGGGTAATTGCCTGCAGGGATCCCTTCACCCAAGCATTGTGCCGTATGCGCAACAGAACCGGAGCTGCCAGCAGAATAAAGGCAAAAGAAGGGGCAAAGATGGCCACTGTTGCCGTCAGGGCCCCCAGCACCCCTGCCACCTTGTAGCCGATAAAGGCTGCCGTCAGCACCACCGGGCCAGGAGTAAATTGCCCAATGGCCACCCCATCCAAGAACTCTGTCGGCGTCAACCAGCCCAACTGATCCACCACCTCGTCGGCGATGAAGGGGATGATCACCAGCCCTCCCCCGAAGATGGTGCCGCCTACTTTCAGGAAAAACAAGGTCAAAGGCCAGAAATAGGCACCAATCCGCTCCAGACCCCAAAAGCTGCTCAGGATAAGGGTTTCCGGTGGAACCGTGGCCACTACCGTCTGGGCCAACGTCAATACTGGCCAAGGGAGTAAAATCGGGATCCCCGATAGTGGGCCTTTTTTGGGCCCATACAGCAGCAGCCCCACCAGAGCCGCCAGCCCGAACAGCAACAGGATATTCACCCCCCCAATCAGCAGCAGGGCAAAGGCCGCCACCGCGATCAGCCCCCGGCTCCAATCCTTCACAGCTTTACGGCCCAGTTTCCAGCAAAAGGCCAGGATAATGGCGATCACCACCGGGGCCACCCCAAAAAACATCCCCTCTAGCTGCGGTACCCCTTGAAAGCGAAAATAAAGCCAAGAAAAAATCACCTCGATCACAAAAGCAGGGGCAATGAAGCAAATCCCCGCCAGCACCGCCCCCAACCAGCCTGCCCGCACATAGCCGACATAGATCCCCATCTGGGTAGAAGCTGGCCCTGGCAACATTTCACATAGGCCCACCCCTTCGGTAAATTGTTCCTGGCTCATCCAGCCCCGCCGGATCACCGCCTCATCGTGTTGCATGGCGATGTGGGCTTGGGGGCCGCCGAAACCCAGGGATCCCAGCCGCAGGAATACCACGGCAATCTCTTTCAGGCGCGTTGAAAGGGAGGGCAAGTTGTCGGGGGCGTTTTCCGGCCTGGGGAACTGACCGGGAGCAGACTCAGAAGACATGGGCAAAGCCCGGCAAGACAACCCCGCCTATCCTGCCATCTGTCCGGGATCCCTTCAAGAGGACAACACTCGCCCGTTTATCCTTTCACCCAAACTGCCCCCTCAGGTCTTCAGGCTTCGCAACCACTCTTCCAGAGCGCGGATCGGCGCGGGATCCCGGTAGACGCGATCTTGACGTGCTTTCACCTGCTGGCCCATTTGCTCTCGCCACTCTGGATCCAAGCCCAACTGACTGGCAATCTGGACGTATTCATCGAGGGTGTGGGCGATGGTATCCAGGATCCCCATCTGCTGCAGGATGGCGTAGGTGTGGCGGCCCCGCATCAGGGATCCCGGCAGGGTGACGATGGGCAGCCCGTGGGGCAGGGCTTCCAGGGTGGTGTTGCCCCCTGACCAGCCGAGGCTATCCAGGTAAATATCCCCCAGGGCGTTGTAGGCGGCATATTCTGCAGGCGAGAGTTCCGGTAGGAGCACCACATACTCTTCGGCAGCTAGGTCATAGGCCTGAAAGGCTCGTCGCAGCCGCTGCCAAAAGCGCTCGCGGATCCCTTGGGAGAGGCGGCCCCGCAAAAATAGAAATTGACACTTCCCCACTTCCCGGGCGATGCGGGGGAACACCTCGTCGTACTGAGGTAAGTACTTGAATAGGGATTGGGCGCAGAGGTAAAGCACCCTGTCGGGATCCACCCCCCAAGCTTGCCAGTCCACAGGGGCGGGGTCAACTTCTAGGGGAATATAGTAGGTGCCGATGCCAGGCAGGGGCAGGAGCTGCTCGGTGTAATGGCCGGCCCCGTCCGGCGGCTCCATCAGCTCGCTGCTGAGGAAAACGTCTATTGTCGGCAGGCCAGAAGTTTGCGGGTGGCCCCAGGCCATCGCCTGTACCGGCGCCAAGCGGAGGGCGGCCAGTTGGGCACAGACCGGGTCAATGCCCACTTCCGGGTAGAGGAGCACATCCAGCTGTGCCTCTCGAATAGCCGCTTGCCATTCTTCTATGCTGCGGGATCCGGCCACAAAGTGCTCAAAACGAGGGGGCAGGGAGCACGTGACCTCATCTTGGATGACCGAGGTGTGGAAGCCGTAGAGGGCCACTTGAGCACGATCCAGGGCTTCTACCCAGCCGCGAGTCAGGATCTTCCAAACGGAGTGATCCCGAAACAGGCCGGAGACAATGCCCACCCGCACTCGGCCAGGATGTCGCTGCCAGAGGACGGAGGGCTGGGGATAGCGGGCCGCCATCACGTCCCTCACCAAGGATCCGTAGAGCTGCTGCAGATCGCTGTCGTTCTGGCCTTGGTAGGGCAAAAAGAAGGGTTGGACGGAGCCGATCCCGGCAGCTGCTCGCTCCAGGGTTTCGGGATCCCGCGGCAGGTGTTCCCAGCGGCCCTTCACCTGTTGTAGGGCTTGGCGGTAGCGCTCCCGAGCCACGGAAACTTGGTCTGCCGAGGCGTACAGCAAGGGCAACTGGCTAACACACCAGCCCAGGGCCGCGGCCAAGTCGGCGGGATCCGCTTGCCAGAGTTGGTAGAACAGCTCCGCCGCTTCCTCCTCCCGGCCACAATCCCGCAGCAGGATGGCCAGGGTGTAGGCGGCATCGGCAAAGTCCGGCTGCAGCTCCAGGGCCTGTCCCAAGGGGACAAGGGCCGCCTCCAAATCCCCCTGCTGCCGCAGCACCAGCCCCAGCTGGTAGAAGACTTCTGGATCCGGCCCCCCCTGCTCTAGGGCCAGTTGCAGGTGAGTTTTCGCCTCCGCCAGCTGCCCCGCCTGCTTGAGAACAATTCCCAAATTAAAGTGGGCGTCGGGAAACCAGGGCTGGTGGGCAAGGGCCTGCCGGATCAGGGCAATCGCGTCGTCCAGGGATCCCTGTTGCTGCCGACAGACCCCCAAGAGGTGCAGTGCCTCGGGGTGGGTGGGCTGGGCTTGCAGCACCTGCTGGTAAAGTGAGACAGCCTGTGGCCATTGCCCTGCCTGGTGATGGCGAACGGCTTGGGCCAACAGACGCTGCAGGTGCTCTCCTCTGTCCTTTCCAGCTCTGCCTAGGCCAAAGCCTTTCCCCGGTCCAGACACAGTGAGCTGATACATTTACGCTGAACACTGCTGAACATCACTGTTCA
>NZ_JANSIM010000222.1:0-4945 GCF_047502655.1 Synechococcus sp. R5-12
ACCCTACGGGTACAGTGCGGGGCTCCTGCGATTTCTAGCTGACGGCCACGGGCGACTTAGCGGCAGCAGCAGCGCGATTTTCCTCTTCCTCAGGAGGGACAACGGCAAACTCGATGTGATTGAGCAGGGTGGTCACGAAGGCGAAGAGCAGGAAAGGCAGGGAGATCACCAAAATCAGAGCAATGGTGAGAAAAGCGTAGAGGGGGCTATTCATCAGGGAGAGGGCAGCGGCCAAGCTGGCAAAGATGACAATCAGCCAAACGATGATCTGGCCGTAGATATCTCCAAAGGAGAGGGTGCAGGTGAAGCGGTAGCGGGTGTGGGTGTTCATGGCAGTTCCTCTGGATAGCCTGGATGGTTCGATCCTAAGGACAGATCAAGCCCCATCCTGAGAAATATGTCGAGATTTTAGACGAGAGACGAGGAGATGCCTCTCTTTGCTAAGAAATATCTCAAGAATCGGCTGAGAAAGAGGGGATCCGCCGTCTGGAAGGAGGCAGGATGCTACCCTCAAGATTGGGAACCGTTTCTTGCAGGCAGCAGCCATGTGTATTTGTATTCACTGCTACTACGTGGATCGCTGTACCACCTACCATGCCGTGGAAGCGCAGCATCAGCAACCTCATCTCACACTGACGCCGGATTTTGAGCCGCAGGGCCCCCAGATCAATGTCAATATCCGCAATGGGGGCACCGAGATGGAATGGGATGTGGTGGGCTGCCAGAGCTTTCGCGAGGAACGGAACAAATGGGCGCGACTTCGTCCCTATGAGGCGGTTCCCACGTAAGATCCAAGAGCGGCCTGGATTTCCAGGGAGTTTCTTGCCCGGCCAGGTTAGAACTCTTCAGTTTGGCAGTTCGGCTCTCCCAGTCTGAGAGGTTTGATGGGGGCTGGAGAGGTTTTTGTCGAGTTTCGAGAGATTGGAAGACTATGATGCTGGCCTCAAGCCCTACAGCGCTGCCAGTGGATGCCCGTCAACAGGTGAGCCAATTCATGCAGCGCCTACAAGATGACATCTGTGCCCGTCTGGAGGCCCTAGACGGAAAAGCCAAGTTTCGGGAAGACCGTTGGGAACGCCCTGGAGGAGGGGGCGGGCGCTCGCGGGTCATTCAGCAGGGAGACGTGTTTGAGCAGGGGGGAGTCAATTTTTCCGAGGTGTTCGGATCCCATCTGCCCCCTTCGATTCTGAAGCAGCGTCCAGAAGCGGCAGGGCATCCTTTCTACGCCACAGGCACCTCTATGGTGTTGCATCCTCGCAACCCCTATGTGCCGACGGTACACCTGAACTATCGCTATTTCGAGGCGGGGCCGGTTTGGTGGTTTGGGGGCGGGATGGATCTCACCCCCTATTACCTGTTTGAGGAGGATGCGGCCCATTTTCACCGCACCCTCAAGGCAGCCTGTGACCGCTTGGATCCCGTCTACTACCCAGTTTTCAAGATCTGGTGCGATCGCTACTTTTTCCTACCTCATCGCGGCGAGGCGCGCGGCGTTGGCGGCATTTTCTTCGACTATCAGGATGAACGCCCTGGGCTGCTCTATCGGCCTGAAGGCCAGGCGGAAGGGGATCCCGAACAACTGGCTTCTGAGCCACCATCGTTACAGGTGCGGGTGGGATCCCGCAGTTGGGAACATCTTTTCGAGTTGGTGCAAACCTGTGGCGACGCCTTCTTGCCGGCCTATGTGCCGATTGTGGAGCGGCGGCAGGGGATGGAATGGGGGGAGAGAGAACGGCAATTCCAGCTCTATCGTCGCGGGCGTTACGTGGAGTTTAACCTGGTCTACGACCGGGGCACGATCTTCGGGCTACAGACCCAGGGCCGCACCGAGTCGATCTTGATGTCTTTGCCGCCATTGGTGCGCTGGGAATATGGCTACGAGCCCCAGCCGGACACGTGGGAAGCTAAGCTCTACCAGGTGCTCCGCCAGCCCCAGGATTGGGCGTAGGCCGGCCATACCCCGTCTCTGCTTCTGAGGATCCGCTGCGTGCCTTCTTCTTTGCCCCTCACCTACCGCTTTCAGCCGCCTCGACAGGTCGGCTTGGGATCCGCACCTGTGTTGGTGATGCTGCACGGGATCGGCAGCCACGAGGGGGATTTGTTCCAGTTGGCCCCCTATCTGGATCCTCGGTTGGCGGTGATCAGCTTGAGAGCCCCTATTCCTTGGAGTGGAGGCGGGTTTGCCTGGTTTGAAATGGCCTGGACACCGGAAGGGCTGGTGGGGGATCCCCAGCAAGCGCGCAATAGCCTCAAGCTCCTGAGCCGCTTTCTAGAACAGACGCTGCCCAGTGGGATCCCGGGTATTGCCCTGGATCCCAGGCAGGTGTATTTGCTGGGGTTTAGCCAGGGGGCGATCATGAGCCTGTACTTGGCTCTGACCCAGCCGGAGAAGCTGGCGGGGGTGGTGGCAATGAGTGGGCGCCTATCTCCAGAGATCCTGGCCGAGGCGGTGGAGCCGGAGCGGATGAAACACCTGGCCATCCTGGTGGTTCATGGCACTGCTGATGCTGTTTTGCCGATTGCTTTTGGCCGTCAGATCCGGGATTATTTTGCCCCGCTGCCACTGAACTTTACCTATCGCGAGTACGAGATGGGCCATGAAGTTTCCCCGGAGAGCCTGCGGGATATTCAGGTGTGGTTGCAAAACCTGTTGGATAGGAGAGATTCGGAAGTGAAAACCTGAAGAAGTTTGACCCAATTGGGATGACCCTAATTCAGGTGTTGAGCAAGGCTGTGCAGCACTTAGCAAGCTCCTCAATGGCACAGCTCCGGTTCTCGCCATCTTCAGGGTTTCGAGGGGCAAGTGATAGGGATCCCTGCCCCATTCAGTTTTCCGGCTCTCCTTCGGGTTCGGATGTCAGAATATGGTGATTAATTGTTAAAGCGTTAAAGCCGGGCAGAATGAGCACTTAGTACCGATGCTCCCCTACCCAGAGGCCGACCAATGCTGCCTTGCCCCAGGGATCCACTTTCACTTCTGCCCGCGTGGCTTCAGGGTAACGCCGAATATCTTCTTCCAAGGCATCTCCAGCTGCTTCGGGAATAAAAAATTCTTCGATTCCCAACTTGAGCTGCTGCCCGTCAAACCAGCCTCGCAGCACTTTCTCTTCAGGCTGCAAATCTTTGGGCATCTCCCGGCTGACACCGATTGCTCGCCAAGGTTGAGTGGGATCCCCTGCGGGGGGAGCCAAGCGCAGATAAAGGATCCCTGGGGTCTCCAATTCAGGTGACCAACCCGGCAGTTGCTCTAGGGTGGAGCGCCGACCGACGACGTAGCCCAAGGTCACGTACCGGCCCCGCAAAAGGTCATAGGGATCCACAGGGGCCGTTTGCAGGTAGATCGTGGTTCCGACAGCAAGAGTCAGCGCTTGCCGAGCCGGTATCAGCAGAACGATACCCAGCTGCAGCAGTAGGGGTAGCCAAAACCGCCATTTGGGCAGGGATCCCTTCCTAGAAAGATTCAATGGGCCAGCCATAGTAGCCAGAGAGAGGGACTTCTCTCTTATGGCACAGGTTCGCCGATCCCGGACAGAAGCGGGTAGAAGTGCCCCACCGGCCCCTGCCCTGACCCGATGGCCAAAGGATGTCGCAGCGCTTCTGTTACATAGGCTTTGGCCGCCACTGTGGCCGCCAAGGGATCCCTGCCCCAGGCCATCTGTGCTGCAATGGCCGCCGAGAGGGTACAGCCGGTGCCGTGGGTGTGGCGGGTGGGGATCCGCTCTGTTTTCAGCACTTCCAGTCGCTCGCCATCGAACCACACATCCACCCCCTGCAGTTCCCCCGGCATACCCCCACCTTTGACCAACACCGCTCCACAGCCCAGGGTGCGAATCTGCTGAGCCGCCGTTTGCATATCCGCCAGGGACTGCAGCTGCAGCCCCGTTAAAATTTGCGCCTCATAGCGATTGGGGGTCAGCACCTGGGCCAAGGGGATCAGCCGCTCGCGGATGGCCTGAATGGCTTCATCTGCCAGCAACTTTGCTCCCGTGCGGGACACCATCACCGGATCCACCACCAGAGGCCGCAACGCCCAGCGCTCCACCTGACGGGCTACCTCCAGCACGATCTCGGCATTCAGCAACATGCCCGTCTTGATCCCTTGCACCCCGATGTCCTGCACCACAGCCTCGATTTGGGCGGCTACGGCTTCGGGGGGCAGCGCATCGACCCGGCTCACCCCAAGGGTATTTTGGGCAGTCACGCAGGTCAAGGCAGAGGTACCGTGTACCCGTTGGAAAGCAAAGGTGCGCAAATCCGCTTGGATCCCTGCCCCTCCACCACTGTCGGATCCAGCGATGGTGAGGGCGACAGGGGGGTGCTGCTCGGCCAGCAGTGGAGCCGGAGTTGGTTCAGATGCAGAGACAGACATTGGCCAAACGACAAAAATGGGCAAGGGTACCGATAGCCATTTCCATCAATCAATATGAACCATCTCTTTAACGTAGCAATGAAACTGTTGGTTCTCGATTGGTCTGAGACCACTGGGGTATTGGGAAAACTCTTGCAGACGTCTGTCAAGAAGCTGACTAAGAGTGAGTTGTCCTAGTCTAAATCCGAGTAGCCCTCATCAGTGGTGGCGACCACCTCAACCCAGGCTTGATTCCCTTCCACCGCCGTCAAGCTCCAGCGCAGAAGCCGAGCCGGCTGGCCCAGCTCCCGGTCAACTTGCTGACAGAGGGATTGCTCCAGTTGCGGGGCAGAGAGAGGCGAGCTCAACGGCAGAGATAGGTGCAACAAATGCAACTTCACAGGAGTCGAGAACTGATCTCGCCAAGGAAACAGACTTACTTTCGATAACTTCTAACACTAAGAATCCAACAATATAAACTCAACAATATAAACTAATGTAGTATTTTCAGATTAGGCTGAGACAGCCGGGCTACTGAGAAAAACCTTTTGGGCCCCTGCATTATTGCTCCGCAACGCTATTGCTCCGCAACGCTGA
>NZ_JANSIM010000223.1:0-10626 GCF_047502655.1 Synechococcus sp. R5-12
CGGTGCGGTTCCCGGTAGGGTGCCGGAGGCATAGCACTGTCGCGGTAGCGGTGCGGAGCACTATGATGTGGGCGGGATCCCAACCGAACAGCCATGCAACCCTTGCACATCTTGCTGGCAGAAGGCAACCCTCATCTGCGCAGCTTGCTGTGTTGGCATTTGCAACAGGCCGGACACCAAGTTTGGGAAGCAGAGACCCTTCGCCAAGCAAAGACTCTGCTGCAACACCAGCCCATTCACCTGCTGATTTTGGATGCGGAGCTGTCCAACCGCGGCGGGCTGCAATTGTGCCGGTGGGCCCATCGCCAGTACGATCTGCTGATTTTGCTACTCTCCCACCGGGGATCCGAAGCGGACATTATCGCCGGCCTAGAAGCAGGAGCGGACGATTACCTCACCAAGCCCTTTAGTATGCAACTGCTGGATGCCCACCTTCTAGCCTTGGCTCGGCGGCGACAGCGTCATATCCCCCCTACCTTTCTGCAGTACGGGGATCTCAAAATTGACCTGGTGCAACGGCGCGTCGCCTTGGCTGGGGAAGGGATCGACCTCACGCCTCAGGAGTTTAGCCTGCTGATGGTGCTGGTGCAGGCGGATGGGGATCCCGTCTCTCGTCTAGAGCTACTAGAGCGAGCATGGCCGGATTCCACCGATAACCCTCGCACCGTCGATACCCATATCCTCTCGTTGCGAAAAAAGCTGGAACGGGATCCGCGCCAGCCCAGCTTGATCCACACAGTGCGCAATGTCGGCTACTGCTTCGGTCTCAACCCCCCGCTGCCTCAGGAACAGAAAACCGTTTCAGTGGCTGCAGGCGTTTCGGGATCTGGGCCTCAGCGGCAGCGTCGTGGAGTTGCAGCGTCAGGGGAGGCACCTGCAAATCAATCAATCAAATCCCGCTAGGCAGATTGCGCAGGATCCCAGTCGGGATCGCTCAGTTGCAGCAGAGACCGGCGTACCCGCTGCTCCAAGGCCAGGTTGTGATGTCGGCGGCTGACCTGCAAAGCTGCCTGCAAATCCGAAAAAGCTGTTGCTTTATCTCCCATATTCCAGTAGGCCAGCCCTCGTCCGTACAAGCCATACTCGTCGGAGAGGTCGATGCGGTTCATATCCGCTTCCAGGCGAAAGGCCCGCTCGTAGTCATCTAAAGCCGCTTTGATCTCCCCCAGCGCATAGAGAAGGTTGCCCCTGCTGTAGAGGACGTTGGGCTGTTGGGGTTCTCTTTCTAGGCTGCGGCTGAGGTCGGCAATGGCCTCGTCAAAGTGATCACCACAGGCATAAGCCACACCCCGCTGGTAGTAGTGGGCTGGGCTGGGATCCCAGTCAATAGCCTGCGACCAATCGGACAAAGCCGCCTCCCAGGTGCCCAGGTAGCTGTGTAAACGGGCCCGCTGGGAATGGGCAAGCGCTGAGGTGGGATCCAAGCGAATGGCTTCATCCAGATGAGCTAGGGCCAAAGGCAGGGATCCCTGTTGCACGAGCAGGTTGGCCAAGCTGAGGTGGTGGGGGACGTTGGGGTGTAGGCGCACCAGTTCAGCAAACTCCGCCGTTGCTCCTTGGAGGTCCCCGAGAGACTGACGAATCAGCCCGCGGTAAAAATAGGGTTCTGGACGGCGTGGGGCCAACCGGGTCGCCTGGCCGAAATCCTCCAAGGCTTGGGGAACTTGGCCGAGGGCAAAGTAGGCTTCTCCCCGCAAAATGTAGGCGTTGGCCAGGCAGGGATCCCGCTGCAGAGCCAAGCTGAGCTGTTCAATAGCCCCCGGCAAATCCCGGTTCAGCCACCGTTCTCGACCACGGTTGTAGGCCAAGATGGCCGGACGGGTAAAGGCAGAGATGGCGGCTGCACCCACCAGGCCCATCACTGCCAAAAGGCGATCCTGCCGCCAGCTGGCCATGCTCCCCAGCAACAGGGCAACCGCAATCAAAAGGCGCAAACCGGCAGAGTCGTGGGCTCTGAACATACTGCTCTGCACCGCTGTTACGAACGTATCCTGTTTTTTTAATCTGCTCGCGAGCTTCTCTCTGATTCTGCCCGATTTGGCAGCGAAAAACGCCGAACAGCTCAAGCCCAAAAAGCTCCCGTAGCTCACCCGTAGCTCACTTGGATCAAGAGTAGAAAGGGGATCCCCGTGCTCCTCCCAACCCTTTAGCTTGTGGGGGTGTGGGGGTAGCTAAGCCCCGCACTGTACCCGTAGCGTCAGTGTCGGGATACAGAGACCCCCACATGGTGTATGATGAGAGTAGTTGCACAAAACGGCTTTGCCGGAATCTGGTGCAGCTACACGGTGGGACATCCCGTGTCTGCTCGCAGAGGGTTCTTGCGTAGGCTCCCCGATGAAGTGAGAAGCCCACACTGTACCCGTAGGGTCAGTGATGGGAGTATGTCACGCCCAGAGCATCAACCGCAGCTCATAGGGATCGTGCATATCGGGGTGAAAGGGCAGCAAGCGGATGGCTAACCCTTGCAAGCCGCTGGCCTCATAGCAAATCTGGCCGGAAAAGATGGCCCGATCCTCCAGCGTCTCCACATAGCGCAGGGGGGTCGCCTGTCCCTTCTGAATCTGGCCCTCATCATTGACCGGCCCCTGGTAAGCTTGCACGATCACATCCTGAGGTCGCAGGGATCCCAGCCGCACTTCCACCGTCACGGTGAGGGGATCCCTGGCCATCACCACTTGGTCATCCTGTGCCAAGGCAAGGCCGGCAGCGGCAGCTTTCTTCGGGGTTTCGATCTGGACGTTGAGAACCTGGATGTTGTACCAATGCTCCTGCAGGTGGTTTTGCCAACGAACGAACTGGCGGGCCGACTCAAAGTGGTCACGGCGCATGCGGTCGAAGTAGTTGCTGAGAGGAATGTAGGCTCGCTGGACGTACTCCAGCACCATGCGCTGCGTGCTGAACTGGGGGCAATTGAGGCGAATCGCCTGCTTCATGCGCTGGATCCACTGGTGGGGTAGGCCATCGCTGCCGCGCTGGTAGAAGAGAGGGGCAACCTCTTGTTCCAGCAGGTCGTAGAGGGCATTCGACTCCACCTCATCTTGATAGGCGCGATCCTCATACTCCTCACCGCGGCCAATGGGCCAGCCGGTCTGGTAATAGTCAGCCTCGTCCCACCAGCCGTCCAAAATACTGAGGTTCTGTCCACCGTTGGCTGCCGCCTTCATGCCACTGGTGCCGCTGGCCTCCCGGGGGCGCAAGGGGTTGTTCAGCCACACATCCACCCCGGCCACCATCAAGCTGGTGACATACATGTCGTAGTCCTCAATGAAAACCAAGCGCTGGCGAAACTCCGGCTGCCGCGACACATGCACAATTTGGCGGATCAGCTCTTTGCCGGGTATGTCGCCGGGGTGGGCCTTGCCGGCAAAGATAAACTGCATCGGGTACTGAGGATGGTTGAGCAAAGCCTTGAGCCGTTCCAGGTTGTGGAACAAAAGGGTGGCCCGCTTGTAGGTGGCAAAGCGGCGGGCAAACCCAATGGTAAGCACCTCCGGGTTGAGGGCCTCAGAGGCCCGTTGGATCTCAGCCGCTGAGGCAGCCCGTTTCTGGAGCTGTTCCATCAAGCGCTCGCGGGTAAAGTTAATCAGGCGGGAGCGGCTGCGCTCGTGGGCCCGCCACAATTCCCCATCCGGAATCCGATCCACCTTTTGCCAGAGGGGATCCGAAGGAGGAGCCTCTGCCCAATCCGGCCCCAGGTAGCGGTCGTAGAGGGCTTGGTTCTCCTCCCCCACCCAGGTGCGGACATGTACCCCGTTGGTGATGGAAGTAATCGGCACTTCTTCCAGCGGGATCCCAGGCCACAGCCGGCTGAACATCTTGCGGGAAACCGCCCCATGCAGCTTGCTCACACCGTTCACAAAAGAGGCCATGTTGATGGCCAGCACTGCCATGCTGAAGGGAGATTGGAAGTCGCCAGTATTTTCCCGTCCCAAAGCCAAAAAGCGCTCCCGGCTCAGGCCCATCTGGCTGTAGTAGAAGCCGAGGTAGTAATCGATCTTGTCGGGCGGGAATAGGTCGATCCCGGCGGGCACCGGCGTGTGGGTGGTAAACATCTGGCTGGACTTGGCCACCTGCCAGGCCTCTTCAAAGCTCAGCCCCTGCTCCACCATCAACAGGCGAATCCGCTCTACTGCCAAAAAGGCCGAGTGCCCTTCGTTCATGTGGTAGACGGTGGGATGGATGCCAAGGGCGCGCAAAGCCCGCACGCCGCCGATCCCCAGCATGATCTCCTGGTGGATGCGCAGATCTTGGTCGCCACCGTACAGCTCATCGGTGATGTCTTGGTCGTACTGGCTGTTGGGCTCGATGTTGGTGTCCAGAAGATAGAGGGGCACCCTCCCCACCGTCACCTTCCAAATGCGGGCGAACACCTTGCGGTTGGGATAATCCACCTCAATGCGAATTTCGCGGCCCTCCGCATCTCTCTGCAGCTCCAGGGGCATGTTAAAGAAATCGTTAACTGGGTAGCGTTCCTGCTGCCAGCCGTCGGGGTTGAGGTACTGGCGGAAATACCCCTTTTGGTAGAGCAAGCCCACACCCACCAGGGGCAAGCCCAGGTCGCTGGCCGCCTTGAGGTGATCCCCGGCCAAAACCCCCAAGCCGCCTGAGTAGAGGGGTAGACAATCCGCCAAACCAAACTCTGCCGAAAAATAGGCGTAGCACTCCCCTTCCACCGCTTGGGCCGAACGATACTTGCGGTACCAAGTGTCTTCCTGCAGATAGCTCTGCAGTTGTTGGCTGGCCCGTTCCAACTGGGCCAAAAAGCCGGGATCCTCCGCCAACTCATCCAGCCGTTCCTGCCGAATCTGGCCCAGAAGAGCCACCGGGTTGTGGCTGCAGGCATCCCACAGATCCGGATCCATGCGCCGGAATAGGCTGCGGGTTTCTACGTTCCAACTAAAATGCAGGTTGTAAGCCAACAAGCGCAGACTTTCCAGCGGAGTAGGCAGGTAGGGAGTGACCTTAAACGTGCGTAGCGGCTTCATAAAGACTGGGAGGAGCGTTGTTTCCACTGTCAGGCTACCTTGCCCTCAGCCTGAGGGCGTGGCTTTTTAACTTGAATGTCGATTTGTAATCCAGTGGATGCCGAGCTGTAATCCAACGGCTGCTCGAACTTCCTCAGGGCTCTATTTGGGATGGATCCGACTGCGCCCCTGGCCGATACGATCGCTGCCATTGCCACTGCGGTGGTGCCTGAACAGGGCAGCGTGGGGATTGTGCGCCTTTCCGGGTCACGAGCCCTTCCCATTGTCCAAGCCATCTTTACCCCTGCCCGCCGCAACGCAGTCTGGGAGAGCCATCGGCTCCTCTACGGCTGGATCCGCGACGAGAAAGGCCAAATCCTAGATGAAGCGCTGGCCGTTTGGATGCAGGCCCCCCGTTCTTACACCCGCGAAGATGTGACAGAGCTGCATTGCCACGGTGGCATCATGGTGGTTCAGGCCACGTTGCAACAATGCCTGCGGCAGGGGGCGCGGCTGGCTCAGCCGGGGGAGTTTAGCCTGCGCGCTTTTCTGAATGGCCGCATTGACCTCACCCAGGCCGAGAGTGTGGCCGATCTGGTGGCGGCCCGCTCCCCTCAGGCGGCCCGGATGGCCCTAGCAGGCTTGCAGGGTAAGTTAGGGGGATCCATTCGCGCCCTGCGCCAGGAGCTGCTGAGTTTGTTGGCAGAAATTGAGGCTCGCCTCGACTTTGAAGAGGATCTGCCCCCCTTGGATGTTGCCGCTTGGCAGGCCCGGCTCCAAGCTATACAAACCCAGATCCAAGCTCTGCTGGCCACGGCAGAACGGGGACAACTGCTGCGCACCGGGGTGAAGGTGGCCATCGTCGGGAGGCCCAATGTGGGCAAGTCCAGCCTGCTCAATGCTTGGTCAGGACAGGATCGGGCCATCGTCACCGATCTGCCCGGCACCACCCGCGACGTGGTGGAATCCCACCTGGTGGTGAAAGGGATCCCCGTTCAACTGCTGGACACTGCCGGCATCCGCGCCACCGAAGATCCGGTGGAACGGCTGGGGGTGGAGCGCTCCCAACGCCTAGCCCAGGCTGCCGATGTGCTGGTACTGGTCATCGATGCCCAAGCGGGCTGGACGGCTGCCGACGCTGCCATCTATGAGTCGATCCGCCATCGCCCCCTCATCCTGGTGATCAACAAAACCGACCTCGCCCCGCCAGAGGGGATCCCCCTCCCCCCCGAAATTGCCCACCGCGTCCCCGCCGTTGCCGCCCAAGGGAAAGGGATCCCGGAGCTGGAAAGAGCCCTGGAGCAGCTCGTCACCCAGGGACGTCCCCAGCCCAATCTGGAGATAAGCCTGAACCAGCGGCAGGCCGCTGCCCTCCGACAAGCCCAAGCCAGCCTGGAACAGGTGGGGCAGGCCATCCAAGCTCAGCTCCCCCTGGACTTTTGGAGCATCGACCTACGGGGCGCCCTACATGCCCTTGGCCAGATCACCGGCGAGGAGATCTCAGAATCAGTGCTGGATCAGATTTTCAGCCGCTTCTGCATCGGTAAGTAGCCCCCTAACTCATACTCATTTTGAGTTTGTGTTACCATGGGCTCAGTTGGGAAGCCGAAGCGGATCCCCGATAATGGAAACACAATTAGGAGATTAGGCATGGTTACCGCCGAGAAAACCCGTTTGTACCCCACCCGGATCGACTTGCCGGCAGAGGCTCGCGCGCAACTGGTGGAGCTGCTCAACCAGTCCTTGGCAGACACGTTGGATCTGAAGACGCAGGTGAAACAGGCCCACTGGAACGTTAAAGGCATGCACTTCATCGCCTTGCACGAGATGTTCGACACTTTTGCCAGCACCCTGGAAAACTACGTGGACATGCTGGCGGAACGGGTTACGGCGCTGGGGGGCATCGCCCGCGGCACGGCTCGCATCGTTGCCCAAACCTCCACCTTGCCGGAGTACGATCTGGCCGCTGAAGAGGGTCGGGATCACCTGCAGGCTTTGGCAGCCCGTTACGCTCACTATGCAGCTTCCGTCCGCCGCAACATTGACCGCACCACCGAACTGGGGGATGCCGACACAGCAGACCTGTTCACCGAGATCTCGCGCCAGATTGACAAAGATCTTTGGTTTATCGAGGCTCACCTGCAGGCGTGACGCCGGCAAGACCCATCACAGGCAAGTGGGGCAAGCAAAATGGGCGTTAACGTTCCCCTCCTGTATTTGGTGGCTCTGGCCGGTATCCTCGGCGTGGCGGGCTTCTTTGTCCTGCGCGAGGTGCTGCGGGTACGGGCCCAGGAAAAGGTCATCCGTGAGCTGCAGCCCCGCCTGAGCAAAGGCAAGGGATCCCCGCAGGAGCACTACGAGTTGGGCAGCGTCTATTTGCAAAAAGGCCTCTACGACCAGGCGGTTGCCCAGCTCAAAAAAGCCCTAGAAGTGGCCGGGGAGAACATTCCCCCCGTCTGCAACGCCCTCGGTTTTGCCTACTTCAGCCAGGGGCAGTACGACTTGGCCATCCGTTACTACAAGGATGCCGTGGCTGCGGATCCCGGTTATGTAACTGCTTGGAACAATCTGGCCCATGCCTATGAGAAGAAAAATCTCTATGGCCCAAGCCTGGAAGCTTACGAAACTGCCCTGAAGTTGGATCCCCGAAATGCCATTGCCAAGCGGCGCTCGGAGTCTCTGCGCAAACGGTTGCAGCCCAGCCCCTGAGGATCCCATCTGCAATTTCATCCGCAGAAATACTCTTGACCGCAGCACAGTTGTCCATAGGAGTTGGCTCTAAAGACTCCATCCTGCCTGTGCAGGCACTTCCTTATCCTCTCAAAAGAAGATTGATAATACTGAAATCTTGAGCGCAAATGTAAGATCCGGTATCGTGTTGCCTGGGCTGGTATTATGTCTTAAATAAAACGAGAGGCCATTTCATGGATTCGCAATCGGTAGCACCTGTGGTTTTGGTGATCCTGGATGGCTGGGGTTATCGGGATGCTCTCGATGGCAACGCGGTGCTGGCTGCGGAAACCCCTGTCCTGGATAGCCTTTGGGCTGCCTATCCCCACACCCTGCTGCAAGCTTCGGGTCGGGCCGTGGGCCTGCCGGCAGGACAGATGGGCAACTCTGAAGTCGGGCACCTGACCTTGGGGGCAGGGCGGGTGGTGCCGCAGGAATTGGTGCGCATCAGCGACGCGATAGAGACAGGATCCCTTTTCCAGGATCCCTTGTTGATGCAAGTTTGTCGCCAGCTCAGAGAGCGAGGGGGCCGTTTTCACTTCGTTGGCCTTTGCTCCGAGGGGGGGGTTCACTCCCACATCGACCATCTCTATGGGTTGCTCAAGCTGGCGGCCCAGGCTGAGATTCCGGCCTATGTCCACGCCATCACCGATGGCCGCGACACCTTGCCCCGCGATGGTGCCAGGGTTCTGGCCGCCCTGGAAAAAGAGCTGCAATGGCTGGGCAATGGCGTCATCGCCACCCTGAGCGGACGCTACTACGCCATGGATCGGGATCGCCGTTGGGAGCGCACCCAAAAGGCCTACGAGATCATGACCCAAGACGGCCCTGGCCGTGGACAAAGCGCCGCGGAGGTGATGGAAGCTTTCTATGCCCAGGATCTCACAGATGAGTTCATCCCGCCCACCCGCCTGGCTCCGGGGGCTGTGCAGCCGGGAGATGCAGTGCTTTTCTTCAACTTCCGCCCAGATCGCGCCCGCCAACTTACCCAAGCCTTTGTCTGCCCAGATTTCTCAGGCTTTCAGCGCCCCTTGCTGCCGGATCTCACCTTCATCACCATGACTCAGTACGAGGCGGAGCTGCCGGTGCAGGTGCTTTTCAAGCCGCAGAACCTGGATCACCTGCTGGGCCAAGTGGTGAGCGAGGCCGGCCTCAAGCAATTGCGCATTGCCGAGACGGAAAAATACGCCCATGTCACCTACTTCTTCAACGGCGGCATCGAGCAGCCCTTCCCCGGCGAAGATCGCATCCTGGTGCAAAGCCCGCTGGTGACCACCTACGACCAGGCGCCGGAGATGTCGGCAGTGGAAGTGACCGACAAAGCGATAGAGGCCATCGCCCGCCGCGAATACAGCCTGGTGGTGCTCAACTATGCCAATCCCGACATGGTGGGCCACACCGGCAACTACGAAGCCACCATCCGCGCTTTGGAGACGGTAGATCGCTGTTTGGGCAGGTTGCTGGCGGCAGTGGTGGATGCAGGAGGCACCACTTTGATCCTGGCGGATCACGGCAATGCCGAGCTGATGTGGGATGAGAACGGCAACCCCTGGACGGCCCACACCACCAACCCCGTTCCCTGCATTCTGGTGGAGGGGGAAAGGCGCAAAATCCCCGGCTGTGGCGGCGATGTCAAGTTCCGCTCCAACGGCACTTTGGCCGATGTGGCCCCCACCCTGCTGGAGATCTTGGGCCTGCCTCAGCCCCCCGAAATGACAGGACGCTCGCTTTTGCAGCCGGCAGAATATACCATTCTCCAGCGGCAACCCAGCCCTGTGGGGCGGTAGGTGCCAGGGATCCCTTACTCCGCCACCGGGATCCCTTCTTGGGCCAGCCATGCTGTTAGCTCTCCCCAGTTGCGATAGACAGCCAGAACCCGTGAGCGATCGGGGTGATAGGGGGCAGCCAAGCGCTCCAACTGCAAAAAGCGGGCCTGGGGAGGGATCACCGCCGCTTCGGGATCGGGGGGAGTGGGTCGGCGCAAGGAGCTGCTGTAGCCGCGGTAGATCAGCACCAGATCAGACTCTCCCTCGCTTTCCACCTCCACCCGCAGCACCTCTTGCGGGTGGTCTTGGCTATAGCGCTCCAAGGCCAAGGGCCAAGGCAGGGCCCTCATGCTTCCAGTTCCCCCTTATCAGTTCCGGGTCGCAGCCGCCAGACAAAGTAGAGGCTGTAGAGCAGGTAGGCCACCAGCCCCCAGGCCCCCACGCTCCCCAGCAGCTCCGGCGATACATTGGGATGGAAGATCTCCCGAAACCCCAGCGGTGGCCCAAACCAAGCCCGGCACTCCTCTGGCAGAGAAGTGCGGAAAGCACAGGGCACAAAGGCCCCCGAAAAGAGGATCCCGGCCCCCATATAACCAGTCAGGCCCCACCGCCAGAGCAAAAAGGCTCGCGCCGCCCAGGTTCTCGACTGCTCGAGAGCAGCACTCCAGTCCCGCCAAAACCAAAGACAAACCAAGATCAACAGCCGCGCCATTGCTCCACTGAGAAAGCTGACGGGCAGGCCCCCAATCATCAGGTACACCGTCACCGCCAAGAGGCTCGATACCCGCCAATAAACGATCAATAGCTGAATCAAGGGCCGCAACCCCACCGCAAAAGCCCAAATCAGCAGCAGCAATGGCATCACCACCGTCAGCGCCACTGCCAAGCGGTAGTCCAGCCAGATTGCATCCACCAGCCAACTCTGGGGAGTCATCCTCACCCTCTGCCACTCCTGCCCCTTAGTATATGAAACCTGGGGGATCCAGGACGGGACACAGAGAGTTACGGAATGTTAACGCCTGCTGACCATCCCCAGCAAAACTTTACACCAGACAGCTTTCAGAAAGTTTTCCATTTTGCCGCTACCGATCCCCGAAAGTGGTAGATTCTTAGCTAGCTCCTCAGAGGAGCATGACTCTAGTCAATAATAAGCTCAACTATACTGA
>NZ_JANSIM010000224.1:0-1595 GCF_047502655.1 Synechococcus sp. R5-12
TTCCTCCCGACACTGACCCTACGGGTACCGTACGGGGCTCCTGCGATTTCTAGCTGAGCAGCTCATCGTTTCTGGAGGTTGTGTATCGGTGATCAACCCATTCTCATCCTTCCGGTGGAGACATTCTTCTCGCTCTCCAGCTGGGATCCCAGAGTCCCCCGACGCTGCGGATCCCTTTGCTTCCCAACGGGAGCAGATGGTCAAGAAACAGCTCATCAAACGAGGGATCCGAGATCCACGGGTACTGGAAGCCATGGGAAAAGTGCCGCGTCACCTTTTTGTCCCCTCTGATCTGCGGGATCGGGCCTACAGGGATTGCCCTCTGCCCATCGGCTATGGCCAGACCATTTCTCAGCCCTATATTGTTGCTTTTATGACAGAAGCTGCTCGCCTCACGCCTGAATCGGTGGTGTTGGAAATCGGCACCGGCTCCGGCTATCAGGCGGCTGTTTTGGCAGAGCTGGCCCGGCAAGTGTATAGCCTGGAGCGTCTGTCCCCATTGGCTGCTCAAGCTCAACAAACCCTCGCTGCCCTGGGCTATCGCAATGTGGAAGTGCGTCAGGGGGATGGCTACCAAGGTTGGCCAGAGCATGCTCCCTACGATGCCATTCTGGTGACGGCAGCGCCCCCAACTGTGCCCATGGTGCTGCTGGATCAACTGGCGGTGGGGGGCACCTTGGTGGTGCCGGTGGGAGAAAGCCCTTCGGACTCCGGTGCCCAGGGATCCCAGTCCTTGCTGATCCTCTGCAAAACAGCCCAAGGATGGGTTCAAAAAGGGGCTTTTCCGGTGCAGTTTGTGCCCATGGTCTAGGGTCTTGCCCCCTCTACTCCTGCCAAAAGGTGGGCGCGAATTTGCAAAGCCAATTGGGGACGGTCGGTAATCAACCCTTGAACAACGGGATTTTGTCCTACTGAGCCGGCAAATGGCTGCAAGCACAACTTCATCACTTCAGGATCGTTCACCGTCCAAACGTACAGAGGGATCCCGGCCTGTTCAGCTTCAGCCAAGAACTGCAAGTTCACCCAACTGTAGTGGGGGGCCAGAAAATCCGCTCCCAACTCCCGGCAACGGGTAAGTAAAGATCCCTTGGCTTGCTCCTCAGCCTTTGCCTCGATCAACAGGCCAACCTTGGGTTGCGGGGACAAAAGCGTTTTAACCCGCTGCACCACCTGAGGCAAAAAAGAGGTGATCACAAATTCTTCGGGGGTCAAAATATCGCTAACGAGGGCAAGGACTTGTTCCTCATAGCCTGCTTCTTTGAGTTCGATATCGAGGGTGATTTTGCCCTTGATATGTGACAGGGTCTCTTCAAGAGTGGGAATCGTGGGTTTGCGGGCCCGAATCTCGGCCCAAGTTAATGCGGCCAAAGGCTGTCCATCCAAATCGGCATCGTGAACAACCAGTGGGATCCCATCTCGGCTACAGCGCACATCCAGCTCAATTTGCTCGGCCCCCACCTCAATAGCGGCAGCAAAAGCGGCCAACGTGTTTTCCTCGGCGTGGGTGTGCTCCCCACGGTGGGCGACAATCTGGGTGTAGGGGAGCATGTCAGCACCTGATACATTTACGCTGAACACTGCTGAACATCACTGTT
>NZ_JANSIM010000225.1:0-27008 GCF_047502655.1 Synechococcus sp. R5-12
TCCGTTGACCCGGTCGATCCCGCTCTGGGCAAGGGTTTCAGGCCCCTCGGCGGAGAAAAACAAGGGGAAATTGCAGCCGAAAACAAGACCTCTGGGCAAGGGTTATAATCGGGGGGAGTCGCTTCCCTTCGGGGAAGTGGAATTAATGGAAACGCTGTAATTAAATTTCAACCCATGAAGTTTTTTGAAAAATACCTTACCGTTTGGGTCTCGCTATGCATTGCTGCAGGCATTGGTCTTGGGAAAATACTGGGGAATTCTGTTTCGGTGCTTGAAAGCTGGCAGATATATACCATCAACATTCCGGTAGCGGTGTTGGTTTGGATGATGATCTACCCGATGATGGTACAGATTGATTTTTCATCGATAGGCGGTGTTTCAAAAAATTGGAAAGGGCTGGCGCTGACAGTTACTGTAAACTGGCTGATCAAACCTTTCACCATGGCATTGTTTGGATGGATTTTCTTTAAAAATCTGTATGCTACCTGGATCACTCCGGAAGATGCAGACCAGTACCTGGCAGGCGCCATTCTGCTGGGTGCCGCACCCTGCACAGCCATGGTGTTTGTGTGGAGTTATTTGGTAAAAGGCGATGCCAATTATACGTTAATACAAGTTTCAGTCAACGATCTTATTCTGCCGGTTGCATTTGTACCCATTGTAAAATGGCTGCTGGGAGTAACCAACATACAGATACCGTATGAAGTACTGATTACTTCGGTGGTTGTGTTTGTTGTTATACCGCTAACTACGGGCTATCTGACCAATCGGATATTGCCTCAACGAAAAGGAAAGGATTGGTTTGAACAAAAATTTCTTCCGGCACTTCGTCCTGTTTCCATACTAGCATTGCTTTCAACCCTGGTTTTACTCTTTGCCTTTCAGGGCGAACACATACTGGATCATCCATACACCATTTTGTTGATAGCCATACCACTGACCATTCAAACCTACTTCATATTCTTTATAACCTGGCTGGGTGGAAAATTGCTCCGTTTATCACATCCGGTTTGTGCACCGGCTGCGATGATTGGTGCCAGTAATTTTTTTGAACTCGCAGTTGCCGTGGCCATATCACTTTTTGGTCTTAATTCAGGTGCGTCGTTAGCCACGGTGGTTGGTGTACTCATAGAAGCACCCATCATGTTATCGTTGGTAGCCATCGCTAACAGTTGGAGGTATTAAATAAATCCAGATAAGTAACATTTCCCCATCCACTTCGCAATTGGAATCTGATTCTGGCGGCGGTTTGAGAAGCATACGGGCTTAAATCTATTGTCTTGGTTGCCCATTGTGATGGGGTAGGTACAAATGCAGTGGTCATATCAGGTGCTGTAGCCAATGGACTCGGGCCTGTATTATTACCATAAGATGCTAATCGTATCCAAGTATTGCCACAATCAGTGGTGATACTTACTATTAATGAATCAGTCGCTTCCCTTCGGGGAAGTGGAATTAATTGAAACAGACAGGCTGACAGATCGGCGTTGGGCAGCGTCGCGTTGCTTCCCTTCGGGGAAGTGGAATTAATGGAAAAATTAATGGAAACAAACCAAGTGATCCCCTTTCACTTCCAGCCAGTGCCCACCTGGATAATCGGGGCTACGGCTGCCTCGGTCTGCTTTTAAGAGCTGGATCCCGGCTTCTACCTGGTCAAAGGTGGGGTGGTGGGGCAGCACCAAAGACAAAAATTGAAACATCACCTGCCGCTGCAGAGCCAAGGGGGCAGCCCGCAAGGGATCCCGTCGCAGCCCTGGCAAAGCGGGCTCATACACCTGCTGCCATAGCTGAGCTGCTTGGGCTACCACCAGCTCATGTTCTGCTTGGAGCAGCGTGGCAGCCCGATTCAGGGCCGCTTCCAGTTGCGGATTAAAGTGCTGCTTCAAGTAGGGCATCACCTCCAGGCGGAGACGGTTGCGACAATGGGCCAGATCTTGGTTGCTGCGATCCGGCCAGACCGGCAATTGGTGCTGCTGGCAAAATTGTTCGGTTTCCCAACGGTATAGACCCAGCAGGGGTCGCACCACCTGGGCAGAGGTGGGATCCCGGTCGTCCAGGCGACGCTGCCAATCTAGGCTGCTCAGCCCGGCGGCTCCTGTCCCTCGCAGCAAGTTCCATAAAAATGTCTCGGCCCGGTCGCTGGCCGTATGCCCCATCACCACGGCGCTGCAGTCCCAGGTGCGGGCCCATTTCTCCAGTTGTTGGTAGCGCCAAGCCCTGGCCCCTGCTTCGTCTCGGCGGATGGGATCCGCAGTCTCAACAGCATGAGGTAGTCCCTGCTGCTGCAGCCACCCCTGCAAAAAGCGGGCACACTCCGTTTCATCTGCCGACCAGCGGTGATCACAATGCAGAACAAATATCTGCCAGCCCCAGCGAGGCTGCAAATCCCGCAAGATCTGGAGCAGGCAAAAAGAATCTTGCCCGCCCGAAAAAGCCACCAGCAGCCGCTGGCCAGGGTGAAGAAGTTGCCCCTGCCGAATGGCGCACTGTACCCGCAGGTGGAGAGGAGAGAGCCTGGCCACAGCTTGTTATTGCTCAGGTGCAACCCAGACCCTACCTGCCGCTATGGGATCCCTTAGGCAAGAGCCCGGGTCAGATGAGAGGCCACCGCCTGCACAGCAGCAATGCTGCGTTCGTAGGCCATTCGGGTCGGCCCCAGCAAGGTGACGGTGCCCAGAGGAGCCGAGCGACGGTGGTAAGTGGAGGCGATAACCGTGCAGTGGTGCAGAGACTCCAGTGGATTCTCGCTGCCAATGTAGATGATCACCGGGATCTTGGGGGCAGGCTGTCCTGACTCTTGATCCATCTCCGTTGAGCTCGGCAGAGGAGGCAGATGCGCCAACTGCGGATCACCCCCATCGGCAAAATGGAGCCCGATCATCCCCTGCAGTTGCTTGGCTCCCTCCTCGATCAACTGCATCACTGCCTGCACCTGCCGGGCCTGGGAAAACTCCGGCTGACGCATCAACTCGGCCATACCCGCACTGAACACCTGCCCCAGAGAGGGCTGTAGACAGCGTTGCACCACCGAGCGCAGCAGTTGCTGGAGCCAATGGCCGTAGGTACGAAATTCTTCATCCAGTTTCAGCCAGCTCAGATCCTGCAACTCGGCAAAGGTTTTGCCCCGCAGCTTCAGGGTGAGAAAGTTGCTGAGCAATTGCAATTCATCTTCCAAATCCTCTCGGGAGTCGCTGGGCCAGTCGGGGGGGCTGACCAGAGCTGAATGGGTTTGATAGGAGTCGGTTACCACCAACACCATCACCCGCCCTGGCGCTACCGACACCAACTGCACATGATGAATGGCTACCACCGGCCCCTGAGGAGGAGTGATGAGAGCAATGCAACCGCTCAGATGGGCCAAAAGCTGAGCTACCCTTTGCAGGAGGCTGTCTAGGTCGTCTCCCAGCTCACGGCCAAGCTGATCCATCAACTGTTGCAGAGCGGGATGGGGATCCGGCTGAGGAGCATCGTGGGGGATCCCACCGCTGTTGGCGGAGGTCAACAAATCGTTGACATAAACCCGATAGCCAAAGTCGGAGGGAACCCGACCCGCAGAGGTGTGGGGCTGAAACAGTAACCCCACCTGCTCAAGGGTGGCCAGGTCGTTACGAATGGTGGCCGTGCTCACCCCAAAGTTATAGGACTGGGCCAAGGTTTTGGAACCGACAGGTTCAGCTGTAGCAATATAGCTACGCACTGTCGCCCAGAGAATCTTCCGCTGGCGGGGAGTCAGTTCGAGTTTCATAGCCGATCAAAAGAACCCAGTCAACGCCTATCAAAGGAAACTGTTAATACAGAGCCGGTAAATTGCTCCAGGATAAACCAACTCAGAGCTGAGATAGGAATCCAGACAGACTTTTACATCTTCTAATCTATATGCATCTATTGTTACTCTTTATATAGCGGGTTGCCTAGGAAGGAAGTTGCAAAACCCGATGTCGGAAGAGGTTGAGACTGCTGCTTGTGCAGGAGAGAGTGAAATCTCTTGTAGCCTGGGCTCCCCTTTTTTGCCCAGAGGTGGTAGAAGATGAACTACGGCTAGCCACCTTGTTGCGTAGCAACAGTCCGCTGCGCCAAGACTGGGGATTTCTGCGCATGAGTTCGGTCAACTCTAGGCCAACTGGGCCTGCTGCTGTCCTCTTTGTATCCTTTTTTATCTTTGAGGTTGCCCCATGTACTTATCCCCCCAGGAGAAAGACAAGTTGTTGATCTACCTGGCTGCCCAGTTGGCTCGGGATCGGCGGCAGCGGGGCCTCAAACTCAATTACCCTGAGGCGGTGGCCTACTTGAGCGCAGCAGTCTTGGAAGGGGCGCGGGAGGGGAAAACGGTCGCCCAATTGATGAGCGAGGGGCTGACGTGGCTGACCCGCGAGGACGTGATGCCCGGGATCCCAGAGATGATCCCGGAAATTCAAGTGGAGGCTACTTTCCCCGACGGAACCAAGCTGGTTACCCTACACCACCCCATTCGCTAGGGATCCCCCAGATGCTCCAAAGACCCAGAGACTTCAGGAGGTCGTCCCCATGGCTCGCCAATCCAGAACCAACCCTGCTGCCAACGCAGAGCCGGCCCTGATCCCAGGGGAACTGTTGCTAGCAGAGGATCCCATCCAAGCCAACGTCGGACGGGCCACCGTGACCCTGGAGGTTACCAACCGAGGGGATCGGCCCATTCAGGTGGGATCCCATTTTCACTTTTTTGAGGTGAACCGGGCCCTGGTTTTCGATCGCGCCGCCAGCTTTGGCATGCGCCTCAACATTCCTTCCGGCAATGCGGTGCGTTTTGAGCCAGGGCAAACCCATCGGGTAACGCTGGTGGCTTTGGGGGGCAAGGGGTTGGTGCATGGCTTCAATCGGCTCACGGAGGGCACGATACGCTCCGCTGCCCAGAAGCGGCTGGCTCTGGCCCGATTGCAGGAGTGGCTGGGTGAAGCAGCCCATCCGTAGGGGGAATATGCCCCCCTCAAGTGTGCAGCTTTGGGCAGCGGTGTCAAGGCTCAACCCCATCCCCGTCTCTGCTCAGATTCAGGACAGTAGGGCTATCCTATTTCTCCTCTAGGAGCTGACAGATGTCAGAGCGCGAGACTGTCTTGTGGATGTGGGTGCAAGGCTTGGGGCTAAATCTTTCTGGGTTGGCGCTGTTGGCAGCAGCAGGCGCCGCCTTTGGGCCTCTCAGTTGGACAGGTGCAACGGTGGCGGTGATGTTGAAGCTCATTGGGGATAGCCAACTGGTGCGGGGCTACTGGCTCTGGCAAAGCCAGCGGCAACAGAAGGGATCCCAGCCCGTCAGCTCAGCAGCGGCAGTGCTCCAGAGTCAGGCTTGAGACAATCGCCAGCCCTTGTTCGGTCTCCGACCCAATAAAGCCAACTTAACCCTCCCTAGTCTCTCTTCCGAAGGGGGGAGGGAAGCTTGAGCTCACGGCTGTCTGGAGATGATAGCCCTCGGAAACCCTGTGGATCCTTGGGGCCCGGAGCTTTATCTCGGCTTTGGATCTGATCTGGATCTGAGTCCCCTCCGGCACCGGTAAGCCTCATTGCAGGTGAGCCACGGTCACTCCAGTACCGCCGTCTTCGGGATCAGCGGCTGAAAAACGCTGAACGCGCGGGTGATTTTGGAGATAAGCCTGGACGCCGGCTTTCAGGCGCCCTGTGCCGTGGCCGTGGATGATCCAAACCGGGCCGGGGGGAGCTTGGGCAAAGTGCTGTTCCAAAATGGCCTCGGCCTCGGCAACGGTTTTTCCCCTCAGATCGAGGGTGTTCTGACTGGTGCGCAGGTTCAGGGGAGCTGTGGCTGCAGGGGAGGGAGGTGGGGCTTTGGGGCGTTGGCGCTGCTTGGCCTGGTGTTCGTCAATGGGATCCAACTGCCCCCGTGGCACTGTGAATTTGAGGATGCCGCTGCGCACTACATATACATCTCCTTCGATGGCGATCACCTCTCCCGTCTGACCCAAGCCTCTCAGCCGCACCCGATCTCCCACCTCTGGCACAAACTCCATATCCACAGGCGGCGGTGGGGGAGAGTAGCGCTGCTGGATTTGCGCCAGCTCGGCAGTAATGCGTTGGGGATCCTCTCCCTGCTGCAATTTGCGGATGGCGGCAGCCACTTCCTGACGGGCAGCAGCCAACAGGGCTTGCAGTTCTTGGTTTTGCTTCTGCTCCAGCCGGGCTTCTCGCTCGGCGATTTGGCGGCTACGCTGTTGCATTTGTTGATATAGGCTCTCCAGCTCTCGATGCAGGGATCCCACCTGGGCCGCCCGCTCTTCCAATTGAGCTCGCTGCGCTTCCAGCCCGGCAATCACCTGATCCACCTGGCTTTCCCCCTGCAGGTGCTGCTGGGCCCGCCGCAGAATCTCTGGATCCAACTGCAGCCGTTGAGCAATGGTCAAGGCATTGGAGCGGCCTGGGATCCCCCACAAAAGGCGATAGGTGGGGGCCAGGGTGACCTCATCAAACTCCACCGAGGCATTTTCAAAGCAGGGATGTTGGTATTTCAGGGCCTTTAGCTCGCCGTAGTGGGTGGTGGCCAGGGTGAGCAGCGCCTTTTCCGAGAGATACTCCAACAGCCCAGCCGCCAGGGCAGCGCCTTCGGTGGGATCCGTGCCCGCCCCCACCTCATCCAACAGGACAAGGGCCGGCTCCGGAGCAGACTGCAGGGCCTGTACCATGCGGCTGATGCGGCGGATGTGCCCCGAAAAGGTGGAGAGATTTTGTTGCAGCGATTGTTCGTCCCCAATGTCGGCGTAAACCCCGTCGAACCAAGGCAGCTGGGGCGGATCCTGAGCCGGCAGGAAGATCCCCGCCTTGGCCATGAGCACCAGCAGGCCCAGGGTTTTCAGGGCAACGGTTTTGCCGCCGGTGTTGGGGCCGGTGATGACTACGACACGAATGGAGTCCGCGAGGGTGAAGTCGATAGGGACAACAGCAGAGCCTTGACCCTCCGAAGGGGCAGCGGCGCGAGATTGCCAGAGCAGCAGGGGGTGCTTGGCCTGACGCAGGCGCAATCCTGCCGAGACAAACTGGGGACGATTGCCCTCCAGCCAGAGGCTGTAGCGACCCCGAGCCAGAGCCACATCCAACCCCACCATCACCCCCTGCAGATGCTCCAGATCGGTGGCGACGGAGGCCACCTGAGCCGAGAGCGCGGCCAAGATCCGCTCTTCCTCCGCCTGAATCTGAACTTGGGTTTCTCGCCAGCGGTTGCCCAGTTCCACCACGGCGTAGGGCTCCACATAGAGGGTGGCCCCACTGGCAGAGCTGTCGTGCACAAGGCCGCGGATGAGATCCCGATGGGTGGCCTTGACCATCAGGACAAACCGCCCCTGCCGCTGGCCAATCAGGGTATCCTGCAGCGCCTGGGGATACTGGCTCATCAATTGTTGCAGGCGCTCCTGGATCTGGCTGCGCTGTTGCCGTTGCTGCTGGCGCAGATTGGCAAGGGCAGGGCTGGCGCTGTCCCGCACCTCACCATGCTCCTCCAGGCAGCGGAAGATCTCCTGCTCCAGCTCCGGGTAGGTGCGCAGGTTGCTCACCCAGGCCTGCAGGTGGGGCAGATGGTCGTGGTCGTCGATCAGACGACGAATGCGGCGGGCCGCCCCCAGAGTTGTAGCAATCTGCACCAGCTCTTCCCCGCTCAGGATCCCCCCCCGTTCAGCCCGTTCCAAAGCCGGCAGCAGGTTGTGGATCCCTGCCATGGAAAGGCCCCCCGCCTGTGTGCGATCGAGGCGGATCGCTTCCTCAGTCTGATCGAGGTAGGCTTCGCTATCGGCGCGGCTCTGCCAGGGATCCAGCTCCAAGCAGGCGCGGCGGCCCAAGGGTGTGGCCGCAAAGGTGGCCAAGTGCTGACAAAGGCGGGGCCACTCCAGCAATTCCAAGGTTTCTTGCCGTTCGCCTTGGCAGGCCGTAGGCCTTGGGGAGGGATCGGGCTTGGAGAAGACTGGCAGCGGGTGCAAGGTGGGGACGGTGGGCATTAACCATTCAGCGATGCAAAGAACCCTGGAGACGCAGTTGCTTCATCTCCTGCAAAAACTGCCGTTGGTACTTGAGGAAGGCCGTGTGCCACTCGCGGAAGCGACGCTCGCCATCCCGCACCAGCATCTGGCGGTACTGCTCTGAGTTGAGACGGGGCTGAGCAAAAGATGGGTTCATAGGGATCGGGGACGCTCTCCATCCTATTGTGGCAGGCTCTGGGTCGGCTTCCACAGATAGCTTTTGGTGAGAGGGGCACGCTGATAATGGCGCCGTTGTCTCACGCGCTGCCTCTGGTGATCTTCCCAAGAAGCTGAGCTCACCGAAAAACTGGGTTCAAAGCCCCGCCCTACCGCTGTGGGGTTCGCCTTGGGTGTCCTGTGGAGGGTGGAAGTGAGCTGCATTCACGGCCAAACTGAACCTCACAAGCCTGCCATACTGAAGGAAGTTGCTGCACTCAAAACACTCAAGATCCGTGCGCAAACGAGTCACCCTCATTTTCCCCCGCCATTTGGTGAATGTGCCCCTCACCTATCGGTTGGCCAAAGACTTCGATGTGGCTGCCAATATCGTGCGCGCCAGGGTAGCCCCCAACGAAGTGGGTACTTTGGTGGTGGAGCTGTCGGGGGATATCGACCAGGTGGAAGCAGGATTGGAATGGGTACAGTCTTTGGGCATTGAGGTGACTGAACGGGCCAAGGAAATTCAAATCGACCCAGACTTGTGCGTGGACTGTGGATTGTGTACGGGAGTTTGCCCAACCGAGGCCCTGAAGATTTCTGCTCCCAGCTGGAAGCTGGAGTTCTCTCGCAACCGCTGTGTCATGTGCGAACAGTGTGTTGCCACCTGCCCCGTTGGGGCGATCAGCACCAGCTTGTAGTCAGTTTGTGGTCAGTTGGCTGAGTTACGAACTCCCCCAAGCTGACAAATCCCTTTACAATCCTGTTAGATTTGTTGGACATAGGTCTAGCTGCGGAGCGCACTCGACATGGCTTCTACTCCATCGTTGATTGGGTTAACTTATGCCGGTTTGGCTGTTCTCTATTTGCTGGTGCTGCCTCTGTTGTCTCTGCTGTACGTGGACAAACGCTGGACTTCAGGCAGTGCTTGGGAAAAGGTGCTGATGTTTTTCTTGGTCTTGTTTTTCTTTCCCGGCATGGTGCTCTTGGCTCCCTTCATGACGTTTCGGCCCAAGCCTCGGTCGCTGTAAGGTCAGCCGTTTGTCGATCCACTGAGCCATGCGCAGATTGGACGTTCTTGGCATAGGCTTGGCCCTGCTGCTGGGGGGAGGGATCCTCTACGGCCTGCTGCTTTGGGCGGGCTTGGATACGGGGGCCGCGCAGCAGATATCGAGCGTGGTGCTTCTATTGGCCTGCTTGGGGTGGACTTTTGGCTACCTGAAGCGGGTGCTGCGTGGGGAAATGACCCTGAAGGCTCAGTGGGCCAGCTTCGAGACCCAGCAACTTCAAGAGAAACTCCACTCGCTGTCTCCGGAAGAGTGGCAGGCCCTGCAAGCTGAATTGGAAAGCGAGAAAGAAGGGATCCCGGATTGGGTTGAGCAGGAGAAACATTGAGGCCATTGGACAGGCCGCACCCAGAAATTGGCTGTCGGCTGCTGGGGATCCAGGTTTAAGGGTATGGAGCGTCGGGCTTAAACCGCAACACTTGTATGTCTGTATATCCGGTTACCATTTGCTTCCCCTAAGAATGCTACATTACGCCCCGCACAAGATTCTGGCGTACGACGGATTATTAAGTGGTGCAAGCCTTTGCCTTTCCTTCTACTCGCATATCTCCATCTACGGTGAGCAAAACCATACTGCTAGCTCAGGGCCAGCCCTCGCAAATTCATCTCTGGAAGTTGGCGCTGGAGTCTCAGGGGCACTCTGTGGTGCCGATTTCCCCACGTGAAGATCTGCTAGAGGCGGCAACAAGCCAGCCGCTGGATCTGATGGTGGTGGACATGACGACGGGGCTGTTTAACCCCTATGCCTTTTGTCGAGAGTGTCAAAGCAAGCTGCCCAACATCCCTGTTATCCTGACTCATCACCCCCGCCGCCACATCGAGCCTGCAGAGCGGCGCTGGGCAATTTATCAGGGGGCAGCAGATGTGATCCCTGGCTTGGCGGAGGCCGGCGACCTTCTCCACTCCCTCGAACGGATTTACGAGGCTGCCAGGTGGTTTTTGCCTATTGACACGGAGGCGCTCCACAGGGCTCTGAAGCAAGCGGGCTTATGGCCGGCGGAGGTCAGCCGTACATCTTCTTCCACCCCTCCCCCGCAGCCGAGCGCCCACTCTCCCACCGCCCCTCCACAACCCATCACCGCGGAAGGGGATCCAGGGCAAAAAGACTTGACCCCGCAGGTGAAGTACCGACTGATGTACCGGGGTCGCCCTGTCGATTGAGGTACTCGTTCCAACCTGCCGTCACTCGTTTTTCCTCGTAGCTTCTCGTAGCTTCTTGCCCTGCCAGGGTTAAGCTGCCGATTGGCAACGAGCAGGATGCAATCGCTGCAGCCCCGGGCAGCAGTGTATGGCCTCGCCGTGCAAGCTACCCGTCTTGTTCAGCGTCAATGTATCAGCGAAGTCTGCTGGCAGAAATTGTGGAATGGATCACCTGGCCAGCAGAGGGGCCTGCAGAACTGATAGAGTTTTGGCACCTCTGCCTTCCCATTGCCCATGACCAAGCCCAAAGCCGGGATCCTCTACAACGACGCCAAACCCGCCGCCAAACGCAGCAGCGAAACCCTAGCCCGCTGGTTTCAGGAGCAGGGCTGGGAAGTCTGTGTGGCCCCCAACTGGGGCGGTATCCTCGGTTATGCCAAGCCCGACAGCCCCATCTGCCTGACCAAAGTAGATAGCCTGGCCCCGGCTGGATTTGATCAAACCATGAAGTTTGCGGTGGTGTTGGGGGGAGATGGCACCGTCTTGGCAGCAGCACGGCAACTGGCCCCCAAAGGGATCCCCTTGTTGGCGGTGAATACGGGCCATCTGGGCTTTCTGACGGAGACCTACCTTCCTCACCTAGAAGAGGCAGCCAGTGCCGCCATTGCCGGGGAATACACCCTGGATCGCCGCAGCATGTTGCTGGTGCAAGCCTACCGAGGGCAAGAATTGCGCTGGGAGGTCTTGAGCTTAAACGAGATGGTGTTGCACCGCGAGCCTTTGACCAGCATGTGCCACTTCGAGATCACCATCGGGGATCACTCACCTCTGGATGTGGCTGCCGACGGAGTCATCTTGGCTACTCCCACCGGCTCGACGGCCTATGCCCTCTCGGCGGGTGGGCCGGTGATCACACCGGGGGTGCCGGTTTTGCAGCTGATTCCCATCTGCCCCCATTCCATGGCGTCGCGGGCCTTGGTCTTCCCCGATTCGGAGGAGGTATGGATTAGCCCCGTTACCCCTCAGCCACTGGTTTTGGTGGTAGATGGAAATGCCGGCTGCTACATCATGCCGGAAGACCAGATTCGGGTGGTACGTGCCCCCTATTGGACAGATTTGATGCGCCTGCGCCGACCGGAATTTTTCCGGGTTATGCGAGAGAAGTTGGGGTGGGGACTGCCCCACGCTTCCAAGCCCACGTCGGTGGAGTTGCCTTAACTTTGCCGAGGCAGGACAAGCCATAGCTGCAAAATGGCCAATGCCCTTAACAACTCCACCCCTCTGTCGCTATGATGGTTAGGCTCGGAAGCGGATGTGGCGGAATTGGTATACGCGCACGTTTGAGGGGCGTGTGGCTTTGCCTTGCGAGTTCGAGTCTCGCCATCCGCATTACGCAATTAGTACGCGTTATTCATTAGTCCCTCTCCCAGAGAGGGAGAGGGGAAGCTGGCTTCGGCCTTTGGCACTATTCCCGAACGGCACCCTGCAGGCGTGCGCCCCAGGTGCGAGCAAAGCGCAGGTCAGCCCCAACCAGGTTGGCGTCGCGTAGATCGGCCCCCCGCAAGTCGGCGCCGTACAGGGATGCAGAAGAGAGATCGGCCCCCCGCAGGTTGGCCCCCCGCAAGTCTGCCCCCTCCAGGTAAGCGCCACTCAGGTTGGCTCCGCTCAATTGGGCCCGTCGCAAATTGGCTCCCACCAGGTAGGACTGGCTGAGATCGGCACCTGTCAAGATGGTGCGCTCCAAATTAGCCTCGATCAGATCGGAGCCGCTGAAATTGGCTTCCGCCAGATCCAAGTTGCTCAGCTCAATGGATCCCAGGCGGCAGTTGGGACAGGTGCGGGAAGCCATGAGGTAGCGCATAAAACAAGAGTTGTAGGTTGTGGCTGCGGCAGAGGAAGCCAAGGCTGCCGTGGCCAGTAGTGCCCAAATGGCGGGAACTTTGAGATTGAGGTTCATGGTTACCAAGCCTCACAATTTTGAAGGTTTACGTGAAGGGACACAGCAGAGGGGGATGGTTCTGCGCTGGTCACATGATAGTGGCATCTTCTGGCTTCGGCCACTCCGCAGGTCTGTCTGGCCCACCTGATAGCAGGCTCTCTCAGGGCGGGATGACGTTTGGAGTCCTATCGTCCCGAAGCTGCCGGGCCGTTGCCAACACTGGGAAGGGGTGGATCTTTGAGCAGCGGCTGCACCCAATGCCAAGACAGTTGCCCCAACCCCACCAAAACCCCGAGTATTGCCGAGGAAGTCAGGACGCGATCCCAGCGGATTTCCCGCCAGCCGGCAGGGCTGGTTGTTGGCCTTCTTGGGTTGAGTTTCTCGGCAACAGGAAGCGGGCGATGGCGCAAAAAGTGCCCACAGCGACGACAGCGATAATCGGAGTTGGAGTTGAGCCAGTAGCAAGCTGGGCAGCGAAGCATTGGGAAGGCCAGGGATCCCCTAGTGATAATGATCCCATTTTGAGGGGGGCGAGCAGTTGCCGTGAGCTATATGAGAACCCCATTAAGGATCCCTCCAGTTGGCTTGAGAGGGATCCACTTTGCCTACACTCCCCTGGATTGTGGGCGGGGTTTGGGGCATCTTTGAGGAAGTAGCCTGTGCGCTGCGGCAGCCGGGATCCCTGTCGGTTGGAGAGAATCAGCCCTACAGAATCAGTATGCATTGATCAGCAGCCCTGTGCCGGCCCTATGCAGATCTACTTAGAAAACATCTGTAAGCGCTATGGCCGCCGTGAGGTGGTGAGCGACGTTAGCCTGAACATTCAGCAGGGGGAAATCGTGGGGCTCCTGGGCCCCAATGGGGCGGGGAAAACCACCACGTTCTACATCATGACTGGCCTGATCCAGCCCAACCGCGGCCATGTCTGGTTGGATGACCAAGACATCACCCACCTGCCCATGCATCGCCGGGCCCAATTGGGGATCGGCTACCTGGCCCAGGAGCCGAGTATTTTTCGTCGCCTCAGCATCCAAGACAACCTGCTGCTGATCATGGAGCAAACGGGGGTGCCTCGCCGCCTCTGGCAGCAGCGGCTCAACCAACTGCTGGAGGAGTTTCGCATCGCCCACGTGGCCCACAGCCTGGGCCTGCAGGTATCGGGGGGGGAGCGTCGCCGAGCGGAGATCGCCCGTGCCTTGGCCGCTGGGATCCACGGGCCGAAATTTCTGCTGCTGGATGAGCCCTTTGCGGGGGTGGATCCCATCGCGGTGGCGGATATTCAGGAGGTGGTGGCTAAGCTCAAGCAACGGGGCATCGGTGTTTTGATTACTGACCACAACGTGCGGGAGACGCTGGAGATCACCGACCGGGCCTATATCCTCAACGACGGGGCCATTTTGGCCAAGGGCACGGCGGCGGAGCTGGCGGCGGATCCCTTGGTGCGCAAGTATTACCTAGGAGAGAAGTTCCGCCTCTAGCGCCAAGAGTACAGAGCCCGCAGACGTTGGCTTTTCTTGTGCTGGTGGGTCTGCATCCGAGCCAGCAGCTCGTCCAGGAGGGCAACCGCCTCCAGCAGGTAGGGGCCCTTGTTGAGCATCACACATTCGGCGCGGGCAGACATCACCGCATCGGAAAGCTCAGGCCGCGAGGGCAAGCCCTCCTTGGTGAGCTGATCCAGCACCTGGGTAGCCCAGACCACCGGCACCTGGGCTGCCTCGCAGATCCACAGCAGTTCCTCCTGGATCTCGCCCAAGCGCAGCCAACCGATCTCCACGGCCAGATCGCCGCGGGCAATCATCACCCCCAGGGGCCGGCAGCCGGCAACGGTCGCGATCAAGGCCGGCAGATTTTTTACCGCCCGCTGCGTTTCCATCTTGAGGATCAAGCCCAGATCGGGGCGAGCCTGCCGCCGCTCCAGCTCAGAAACCAGCAACTGCAAGTCCGCGGGCTGCTGGACGAAGGAATAGCCCACCAAGTCGGCATGCCGCACCACAAAGTCGAGGTCTTGGCAGTCTTTGTCGGTAAGGGAACGGATCTGGAGCTGACTGTCAGGAAAATTGAGGCCTTTTTCTGCTCGCAACTTCTTGCCCTGAGGGGCAACTTTGTCCACCTCCAGCACCACGCCTGCCGGCTCGATCCTTACCACGCGGGCGCCGATTTTGCCGTCGTCGATCCAAACACTTGCCCCTACCTGCAGGTGCGCCAAAACCTCCGGCAGGCTGCAGGTCACCTGGCAGGAGATACCGGCGCTGGCCTCAGGAACCTTCGCGGTGAGCAGGATGCGATCCCCGCGGTACACCTTGGTTTTGCCAGGGGGCATGGCCACTGGGCCGGTGCGGATCTTGGGGCCGGCCAGGTCCAGCAAAATCTTGCAACGCCGTTGGGTCTGGGCTTCGGCCTGGCGCAAGTGGGCCACCATTTTCTCCCACACCGAGGGCTCGTCGTGGGCGCAGTTGATGCGGGCCACGTTCATGCCCCGCTCCAACAACTGCAGCAACAGCTCCGGCTGCTCGGCGGCTTCGCTGGGCAGGGTCACCATGATGCGCGCGCGGCGATGGGGAGAAGGAGGGCCAAACAGCGCCTCGGCGTGCTGCTCTAGTGCCGTATCCCCGGCGTAAAACTCTTCATAGCTGGGTGCCGTATGGGTCAAACCCTGGGTGGCTGCCAAAATAGCAATCACCGCATCCAGGCTCTCCAGAACCCGCGACTCACAGCGCCCCAGCGAGGACAGCCCCGCAGCCGCCAGCTCCAGTTGCAAGCTGCGCAGATCCTGTTGGCGCAGCGCCAGGTAGCGCGCCAGGTTGTGGATGGCCGCAGGAGGGCTCGTAAGGCAGCCCCAAGCGGCCAAGTATTTCTGGGATCCCTCTACAACCTGCTGCCGCAGCTCCAGGAGCCGCTCCAGCAAACTCCTAAGATTGCAGGAGGGGGAAGAGGAGGAAACCATGTCGAAAGTCTTCCCAAGACAAACCCGGCCCAATTCTATGCCTGAGCTTACTTGGGGTCGATCATAGGCGGGTTAGGTTGAGAAAGGAGGGCGATAGCCTTTCATTGCCCAGTGTTCCGGTCTAGAGTCGTTAGCAGCCTTCGGCTGTCCTGCCTACTACTTCCTTGGGTTGCGTGAAACTTCATTCTCTCCCTCCTGCCCGTTCCCGCGAGCGGCCTGACCACAGGCTCTCCCTCGTTTGCGCGGTGGGCCTGATGGATCGCTATGTCCTCTCGGAGATGCTGCTGCCGTTTCTCTTTGGGGTGGGAGCTTTCACAACCTTGGTGATGGCGGTGGGATCCCTGTTCGAGCTGGTGCGCCTGGTGGTGGAGGCAGGGTTATCGATTTCAGCAGCCTTGCAGGTGTTCGTGCTGCGGGCGCCGGGGATCATCGTTTTGACGTTCCCGATGTCCATGTTGCTGGCGACGTTGCTGGCCTATGGGCGCTTGTCTGCCGACAACGAGATCACGGCCTTGCGCGGATGCGGGGTGAGCCTTTACCGCCTCATGGTGCCTGCCCTCGTCCTCAGCTTGCTGGTGACGACGTTAACGTTTCTGTTCAATGAGCTGGTGGTGCCGGTGAGCAATCGCCAAGCGGCCACGACTTTGAATCGAGCTTTAAATCGGGATCCGGACTTCCGGCGGGAGAATATCCTCTACCAAGAATTTGGCGAGATCCTCATGCCTGAGCCAGACGGCACCTTTTCCCGGCGACAAGGGCTAACCCGTCAGTTCTACGCCCGCAGCTTCGATGGAAAGCAAATGCGCGGCATTATCGTCCTGGATTTTTCCAACGAAGCGCTCAACCAAATCCTGCTGGCCCAGCGGGGGCGCTGGGATCCCCAAGAGAATCTTTGGGTGTTTGAGGATGGCACCAACTACATCGTTTCTCCGGATGGCACCTACAGCAACATTGCCACCTTCAGCCGGCAGGAGTTGCGTCTGCCTCGCGCGCCGCTGGAGCTGGCTCAGGAGATTCGCAGCCCTGAGGAAATGAACATTCGGGAGCTGAAGCATTACATCGAGGTGATCGCCAGTTCTGGAGATCTGCAACGGGTGCGCCGTCTGCAGGTCAGCCTCAACCAAAAGTATGCCATTCCTTTCGCGTGTCTGGCGTTTACCCTGATTGGGGTGCCTTTGGGGCTGCGCCCGCAGCGCACCGGTTCCTCTTTGGGGTTGGGCATCAGTGTGCTGATTATCTTTGCCTTCTATGTGCTGCTGTTCATCACCCAGGCGCTGGGACAAATTGGGACGCTGGGGCCAGCAATGGCGGCTTGGTTGCCCAACTTGATCTGTGCCGCCGTAGGGCTGGGGTTGCTTTACCGAGCCAATCAATAGCTGCTGGGCACCGTTTTTCCAGATGTAGGATCAGGGTTGCCTATGCATTCTGGAGAGCCCCCCATGGAAATCCAAGCCTGGATGAATTGGATGTTCGGAGGATTGGCCCTGCTGATTTTGGGGGGAGGCATGCTGATGATGTTCACCACGGTGTTCACCACCAAAGGGCCCCAGCCCGAAGATTCTCAGTCGGATCCCCAAAAGGGGCGAGCCTAGCCCAAGGCCCGGTGACGGGATCCCTGGCATCCAGCTACATGCCTTCATGGGTTGTCAGTCTGGGCCGAGAGAGAACTAGTCCCGCTCCTGTTGGCGGAGCCGCTGCAGAAGCGAGAGGGGTTTCTCTTCCTCTGGCCCTTTCTTTTCAGTCGCAGTTGGCAGGGCGGCTGTTTCTGTTTTCTGAGGTTCGAGCAAAAGCTTGGCGGCTTCTGACTCGACGGCTGGAGGACGAGCCGGGTTTTTCCCTTGTTGGCCGGGCAGGGGCACAGACTCCAGAGTGGCCAGCAGAGCTTGAATATGGCTGTGGGTTTCGGGATGGTTGCTGGCGGCATGGGCCAAGAGGGTGAGCTGCTCTTTGGCAGCGACCAGGTTCCCCAGCTTGAGATCCACCAAGGCCAGTTGATAGCGAGCCTTAAAGCCACTGGGATCCACCTCCACCGAGCGCTGAAAGGCGGCGCGGGCCTCCGCCAGCTTGCCTTGACGGGCATAGATCAAGCCGAGGTTGAAAGGCACGTCGGGATCCCGTTCGCTGGGCAGCACCAAGGTTTTTTCTTCCAGTTCAATCGCGCTCCGGTAGGCGTTGATGGCCAAGGTATGAAAGCCCATCTGCAGGTAGCGGGCTCCGTCTTCCTTCAGTTGGGCGACCGTCGGTTCTCCTGTCAGTAGGGTCATGGGCGGTTGCGCGTGGGCAGGCATGGCCACCGCCAAGCTCAGCAGGCACCCCACCGTTTTCAGGCCTAAGGGTACAGCCTGACGACCAATCTGCTGCCTATTCATCACCATGATCTGTTTCCTCCAACCACATCAACACCACTTCATTCCACCCCTCTGGGCCGGGGAGCTGAGCCAATTGCCATTGAGGCAGGGCCTCACTCCAGAGACTATCCGCAATGGGGCTGGGAAGCACCACTTTTTGTTCCGACCATCGCAAAAAGGCCACATCTGGCGGGGAACACCCAATGCCCAAAGCTTTGATAGGGCCCAGATGCCGTTGGTAGCAATCCAGCAGCCGCTGCACCGCCTGTTCCCCCGGTAACCAATTGGGTTCTGCGGCCATCGTTGGCTGCATCCATCCGGTCAGATACCATTGCGGCAGGCTAGAGAAGTGAAGCTGACGCACCCGCAGCAGATGTTGGGTGAGGTTGGCTTCTTGCTGGGCAAAAGCTTCCCGCAGGGTTTCGGGATCCCCGGAATAGCTGAAAATCTCACTGTACTCTCGCTGCTGCGCCCGCTCTGCCTCTTCCAAAGGGATCCCAGTGGCAGCGGCCAGCTCAGAGGCAGTCCAATCCCCAAACCCGATCAAATCCAAGTGGGACTCTTGACGCACCTGTTGCAGGATGCTGCGCAGGCGAGAATAGGGCAGACCCAAAGCATACACGTAGTAGGGCGGTCGGTGTTGCCACTGCTCGTCTAGGATGCCCGCCGGGAAGTAATGCTCGGGAACGTAAACGGCAGAGCCATCCTCACAGATGAACGGATGCTCCAGGCGCAACTGCCGCCGCACATGTTCCAGTTGAGCGCGGGTGCGCAGGCTGTAGAGCACCAAGGGAATGGAGCGGCGCTCTAGGGCAGCCAAGGCTTGTCGGGCAGCACCATAGCTGTTGAACTCTAGATCCAGCAAGCTGCCATCCAAACTGGTAAGGACAAGTCGCATAGGCGCAGGAAAGGGAAAGGCGCTGGCCCCGTCAAAATTTCAAGCAGCACGACCGGCTGAAGCGTCCTACAGTACCTATGATCCAATAGCTTGACCAACCTGAGGGGGGTTAGCCCCAAATGCTCTCCCTCAAAGCATCTGGGTGAATGGGCAATCCGTGCGCCAGAAGTGGTAAAAGCTCGATTGAGCACTACAGAATGCGTGTGTCGCCGAAGATCTTGGCTCAAAAACCAGCAGCAGAGAAGACAGACAGATTGAGTGGGTCAGTGGCTAGTTTTCTGTGCCAAAGGCACGATCCCCTGCATCCCCCAGCCCGGGCAAGATAAATCCTCGATCGTTCAGCCGCTCGTCAATCATGGCGCAGAAGATTTGCACCATCGGGTAGTGGGATCCCAACCGCTGTAACCCTGGGGGCGCTGCCAATGCGCTGACAATTCTAACCAAGCTGGGATCCGCCCCCCGTTTTTTTAGCTCATCCAAAACCCAGAGCAGCGTGCCCCCGGTGGCCAACATCGGCTCGGGAATGAGAATGCGCATCTGTTCAGGGATCCGCTCTGGAAGGCGATTGAGGTAGCAACTGGCCTGCAGCGTTTCCTCATCCCGCACCATGCCAATGTGAAAGATCCGCGCCTGGGGCAAAAGGGCCTGACAGCCTTCCAGCATCGCCAAGCCAGCCCGCAATACAGGCACAATGCCCAGCAGGGTATCCGGCGCGATGACCTCTGCGGCAACGGGTTCCAAAGGGGTTTGCACCTGAACGGTTTGGGTGGGGATCCACTCCCGCATCGCCTCATAGGTTAGCCAGCGGCCCAGCTCCGACATGGCCGTGCGAAACAGGGGCATGGGCGTCTCCGCATCCCGAGCCACGGTTAGCCAGTGCTTAATGAGCGGGTGAGGGGGGACATAGACACGAAGCTGCTGACTTGCCACGGGAGAATGCCTCAATCTGGGCGGTAGCATAGCGGGTTGCCTTAGCAGAAAGCAAGCTCTAGAAAGCAAGCTCTCCAATTGGCCGCAACTCCATCCCGACCGGGGATAAATTGCCAACAGCTCCGGCAAATGCTCAAGGGGTGGGGCTCTTTGACCCAGCAAGATTGCGGCAGAATGAGATCTGCAGGCTACTTCGAGCGCCGGTCATGTTCGGTGGCTACAGGTTTGGGATAGACCAGGGCAAGGCTGGTTTCGGGTTTTGTTCCTCTTGCCATTTGCGAACTGAGGTGCTGGCCCCAGGGCAGCTTGGCCTCCCGCCGATGGAACCCAATGCCGGCGGATCTCGTCTGCAAGTACCGGTAGCCGGAGATACCGCTCTGTCCAAGGGTTTCTGGCTTAATGGGGTGTCGCAAGTTACAGCCTGTTCACAAATTAAGGGATACAAAACTTAAGGGATACAAAACATCGTGTTTCTGAGGCTTGACTCCGATGAGGTTTAGAACAAGTAGGTTTACAACCGTATCCGTAGCCCCTCAATAGGCTGTACCTGCATCTTTGGCCCCCTCACACCTTGCAAGGATTAGCTTAGGGAGAATGGATTATGGCTTCGTCTCAACCCTCTGACTCGAACACCAAGGCTCTGAGCCGCCGTCAGCTTCTCAAAGTGGGGGCCGCAGCCCTTGGGGGCGGTCTGCTGGCGGCAGGGGGCGCCCAAGCTCAGCGCAAACCCTCTCCCACCCTGATCGTGGCTCAGGGATCCGGCCTGGATCGCGTTTCCTACGCTACCAACTGGTATGCTCAGGCGGAACACGGCGGCTTCTATCAGGCGGTGGCGACCGGCATCTACCGCGAGCATGGCCTGGATGTAACCATCAAGATGGGTGGCCCCGGCATCAACATCACCCAAGTTTTGGCCGGTGGAGCTGCCGAATTTGCCATGGGAGGAAGCACAGGGGTGATCAATGCCGTGCGAGAAGGGATCCCTTTGGTGTGTGTGGCAGCCATTTTCCAGAAAGACCCGCAGATCATCATGACCCACCCCGGCACCCAGCGCTTTGAAGAGCTCAAGGGCCGGCCCATTTTCGTCTCGAAAGGGGGGCTTGCCACCTACTGGCCCTACCTAAAGGCCCGCTTTGGCTTCACCGACGATCAGGTTCGTCCCTACAACTTCAACCCCGGCCCCTTTTTGGCGGATCCCAGCTCAGCTCAGCAAGGCTATCTGACATCCGAGCCTTTTGCCATCCAACGGGAAGGGGGATTTGAGCCGGTGGTCTTCCTCCTGGCGGATTTGGGCTACAAACCCTATGCCACCACCATCGAAACCCGTCGCCAACTGGTGGAAACCAAGCCCGACTTGGTGGAGCGATTCGTGGATGCCTCTATCAAAGGCTGGTACAGCTTCTTGGAGGATCCCCGTCCGGCCTATCGCTTGATCAAGCAGGACAACCCGGAAATGACCGATGCCCAGTTGGCCTATAGCTTCGAGAAATTGCAGGAGTACGGCATCATCTTGTCCGGCGATGCGTTAGAAAAAGGCATTGGCGCCATGACCGACAAACGCTGGCAAGACTTCTTCGACAGCATGACGGTGGCCGGCGTATTTGAGCCAACCATCAACTACCGGGCTGCCTACACACTGGGCTTCGTCAATAAAGGCACTGCCTACTACACTGCCTGACGGACTTCCACCCTTGGCGCTTCTCAGCCCAAGGGATCCCCCCTCGCCCCCAGCCCCTCTTCCACCAAGGGAGAGGGGAACTATAGTCATTTCAAACTAGATTGAGACACCCCCTAAACGCTCCGCGCCACTGCCCTCACCCCCATTCCTTCTCTCAGAGGGAGAAGGGGGCTAGAGGGAAATGTTTCATTCCGGTTTAATTGAGAATGCCAGAACACTGCGTGATCACCTCCCCCAACACCGCCAGCAACACCGGCACCCCCAGACGGATCCCGGAGACCAACAGCGAGATCAAACAAAAAGCTCCAAGTGAAAAGGCGTTCCAGCGAAGCTTGGCCCAGCACTCCATCAACAAATGCAGGCACAGGTGGGAACAGATTCATCGCCGAGCTGGAAAGCCTATCATGGGATCCAGTATGGAATCCATTGTGTCAGCAGCGCAGGGCACTTTGACCCTTTCACCCTCCTCTTCTCCGCCAGACCCGCCAGCCAGTCTGACGGGCTCATTCCCCGCCGCTGACGCGGCAGGGATCACTTGGCCTTGGGCAGCGCAGCGGGATCCCATCCTTGTCCTCGGGGCTGGGCTGATGGGGCGTTTGTTGGCCGCCAGCCTTGTCGAGGTTGGGCATCCTGTCCGCATTGTGGAGGCGGCCACTGCTCCTGAGAGCAGCGCTGCCCATTTTGCCGCTGCTATGCTAGCTCCTTTGGCCGAGTCCGCCGTCGCCGAAGCCAGTGTGGTGGCCCAGGGGTACTATGCCCTCTCCCGCTGGCCCGCCCTTCTGGCCAGCCTGCCAGAGCCGGTTTTCTTTCAGCAGGAGGGCACTTTGATCCTCTGGCACCGCCAAGATGCCGGGGAAGCCAGACGTTTCTCGTCCCTGCTGGCCGCTGTGGTGGAGCGCCTTCCCGCTCTCCCTAAGCCCCAGCCTCTGGATGCTCAGGCTCTGGCCGAGCTGGAGCCATCGGTAGCCGGGCGATTTGCGCAGGGCCTGTATCTTCCCCAAGAGGGCCAACTGGACAACCGCCAACTGTTGTCGGCTCTGCTGGCCAAGTTGCGGCAGCACGAGGTGGAGGTGGAGTGGGGTTGCCCCTGGGATCTGAAGCAGGCCCAAGCCTGGCAGCAACAAACCGGTGGGTGGGTTTTGGATTGCCGCGGCCTGGGATCCCAAAAAGAATGGGGCGGGCAAAAACTGCTGCGCGGAGTTCGGGGTGAGGTGGTGCGCCTGTATGCCCCAGAAGTCTCTTTGCGGCGCCCAACCCGGCTGTTGCATCCTCGCTATCCGATCTACATCGCTCCCAAGCCGGGTCAGGTGTTTGTGGTGGGGGCCACTGAAATCGAATCTGAGGATCGCTCGCCGGTGAGCGTCCGCTCCGCCCTGGAGTTGCTCAGCGCCGCCTACGCCGTACATCCTGCCTTTGCCGAAGCGCGTATCCTGGAATTGGGCAGCCAATGTCGTCCCACCTTGGCGGATAACCTGCCAGCCGTGGTGGAGCGCTCACCTCGCCTGTTGCAGATCAACGGCCTCTATCGCCATGGCTTTCTGATCTCCCCGGCCATCCACGATGCTGTCTTGGAGTATCTTCACCAGGGCAGTTGTCGCTTGGCTCAGCAGCTTGGGATCCCCTTTCAGGTGCAGGCTGCCCCTCTTTCCGGTGAGTCCCTGTCGCCATGCGTGTCTTGATCAACCAGAAGCCTTACGATTTGCCGGAAGGCACCACTTTGTCCGAAGCAGTGGCTCAGGTGGGGGCCAGCGGCCCTTTCGCGGTAGCGGTTAATCTGAAGTTTGTGCCACGTGCCCAATACGAGCAAACTCGTCTGCAAGAAGGCGACCAGGTGGAGATCGTCGCTCCGGTTGCCGGCGGCTAGCGCTCAAGTCCGCTTTTCTATCTGCCTCAGCCATGTCCACCCTTCTCCATTGCTCTCCCTCAACTCTGGCCGATGAGGATCCTTTGGTGCTCTATGGCCAACCGTTGCCCAGCCGTCTGATGTTGGGTACGGCTCGCTACCCTTCGCCAGCCATTTTGGAGCAGGCGGTGGCGCGCGCGCAGCCCTGTTTGTTGACGGTTTCTCTGCGGCGGCAAGGGGCACTGGGGCCAGAAACTTCCCAGAGGTTCTGGGCTCTGTTGCAGAAGATGGGGATCCCAGTTCTGCCCAACACCGCCGGCTGCCACAGCGTGCAGGAGGTGATCACAACGGCGGAGATGGCGCGGGAGGTGTTCGGCACCGACTGGATCAAGCTGGAGTTGATTGGGGATGACTACACGCTGCAGCCGGATCCCGTGCAACTGCCCACTGCTGCTGCTGAGCTGGTCCGGCGCGGCTTTAAGGTGCTGCCCTATAGCACCGACGACCTGGTGCTCTGCCAGCGGCTTTTGGATGCTGGCTGTGAGGTGGTGATGCCCTGGGCGGCCCCCATCGGCACCGGCAAAGGCCCCCTCAACCCCTACAACTTGCGCCTGCTGCGGGAGCGGATCGAGGCGCCGCTGATCGTGGATGCCGGCTTGGGCCTGCCCTCCCATGCCTGCCAGGTGATGGAGTGGGGCTTCGACGGGGTGCTGCTGAACACGGCGGTGGCCTTGGCCCGGGATCCGGTGGCCATGGCCGAGGCCTTTGCAGAAGCGGTGCGCTCAGGCCGCCGAGCCTACCTGGCCGGGGCCATGATCCCTCAGGAAACAGCTCAGCCCAGTACGCCCGTCCTTGGCACCCCCTTCTGGCATCAAGGCTAGAGTCTTTTGGGCCTGTTTAGGGTTGCCATCTCTCTTGGTTTTCGTCAGTAGTGTGGAGCGCGTTGAGCAGCTCATTCGGCAGGCTGCTATCGCGAATGGGCTTGGATCACCTGTAGGGCTCCCCCAGCGTGCAAGGTTTGCCGGATGGACTGCCACCCCTGCTGATGCAAATACTCGGGCAAATCCAGCTTGAGCAGCTCCCAAGCGGTCTCGGTTTCAAAAAGGGCCAGAAAGAGGGCCAGACCAGGCCAGATCAGGGGTTGCCGAGGCGCATGCAGATCCAGGATCAAGAGTCCTCCCCCCGGCTTGAGCACCCGCCACACTTCCCGCAGCACCTGCTCCAAGTCGGCGAAGGACAATTCGTGCAGAGCCAAGCTGGTATGCACCCAATCAAAGCTGGCATTGGGAAAGGGCATATCTTGGGCAAAGGCCTCCACAAACTCCACCTGGGGAAGGCGTTTGCGGGCTGCCGCTAGAGCTTTGGGGGAAGCATCCAGGCCCACCACCTGCTGGCTCAGCTCCGCCAACAGTGGGGTTACTTCAGCTGGGCCACAGCAGAGATCCAACACCCGCTCCTGGGGATGAATCTGGATCCCTTGTAGGGGCAATTTCCGCAGCCGCTCGTATCCCCCCACCGCCAGAGCAGCCCCGCGGCTGATGCTGCGGTAAAGCCAAGGAAATTGATAGCTCCAATCCCGCAGGAAGGTGGCCATCGCCAGGGATCCCTCAGAGTCTTTTTCAGCCTACCTGACCTACATCCATTGCAAACTGGTTTGAGACATATGTTTTTCTGGATTTTCTCGGGGTTGGCTTGGAACTCTCCTCTGCCGGCAGTCGTCTAAGAAGACGAGGCGTTTTAGGCTTTTTTCTGTCTACCCACTGCTGCTCTATGACTCAGTTTGAGCTGCCTCCCTCCCCTTCCGAGAAACCTGGCCGGCACAGCTTGGTTTGGTTGGTGGCTGCTGCAGGTCTGACGGTCTTGCTCTGGCAGCTCCCCTGGGGCAACTATATCCTCTACCCCTTTACGATTCTGGCCACCTGGTTTCATGAGATGGGCCACGGCTTGACGGCAGTGCTGTTGGGTGGGGAGTTTCATCGTCTGGAGATCTATCCCGACGGGTCGGGGTTGGCCTTTCACAGTGGGCACTTGTTTTTGGGGCCGGTGGGTCGAGCTTTGGTGGCCGCCGGTGGGCCAATGGGGCCCCCAATGGCCGGGGCGGTTTTTATCCTGGCTTCTCGTCGTCAAGGTACGGCCCAGTTGGGGTTGTTGGCTTTGGGATCCCTGCTGTTGCTGTCGGCGGTGCTCTGGGTGCGCTCTCTATTTGGCCTGTTGCTGATCCCGGCTATTGGGCTGGGGATCTTGGCGGTGGGCTGCTGGGCTTCCCCTTGGTTGCGGGGCTTTGCCGCACAGTTTTTGGGGGTGCAGGCCTGTGTGAGCACCTACCACCAGCTCGACTACTTGTTTACGGCCTCTGCCGTGATCAATGGGCAGGTGATCCACTCCGATTCCAGCCAAATTGCCCAAAACTTGTTCTTGCCCTACTGGTTTTGGGGAGGGGTGATGGCGGTATCTTCTTTGGTGCTGCTGATAACCAGCTTGCAACTGACGTTCCGAGACTAACCGGCGGGGGGCAAAGCCGCAATTTTGGCAGTGATTTGTGTCACGCAAAAATCCGTCCTCCATCACTGCCCAGTCGAGAAAACCGCCGCTACAGTAATGGGCAAGAGGAGTGAGGAGCTGAGGAGTGGAGCATGTGGCGGGATGTTATTGGGCTGGCCCTGGCGGCGACCCTACTGTTGATCAGCAAAACCGCCGCAGACACGCTGGGCCAAAGCCAGGTGCAGACTTTCACCGAACCTGAGCCGATGCCCTACTCTGCACCGGTGGAATGAGGTACTTGAGTCTGCTGACGGAGGTCGTAGCAGCGTTGCCGTTTTGTGCAACACTCATTCTAGAGTCTTTAAGGGCTCCGTCCGAGTAGCGCGGTCGCAGCAGCGTTGCGGAGCAATAACAGTAGGCTTGGGATCCCTGATGCGCATAGCCCTATTTACGGAGACGTTTCTGCCCAAGGTGGATGGCATCGTTACCCGCCTCTGCCACACGGTGCGTCACCTAACCGCTCGTGGTAACTCGGTGCTCATCGTCGCGCCCCGGGGAGCCCCGCGGCGGTTTGCACGGGCACGGGTCTACGGGATCCCGGGGATGCCGCTGCCTCTGTATCCAGAGTTGAAGCTGGCTGCCCCTGGCCCGGCCATCGGCAAGTTGCTCAGCCGTTTCCGACCGGATGTGATCCACGTGGTGAACCCGGCAGTTTTGGGACTGGGGGGCCTCTACTACAGCCAGACGATGGGGATCCCGCTGGTGGCCTCCTACCATACCCATCTGCCGAAGTATCTGCAGCATTATGGGCTGGGCTTTCTGGAGGGGGTTTTGTGGAATCTCCTGAAGCTGGGGCACAATTTGGCGCGGGTCAATCTTTGCACCTCGACGGCCATGATGCAGGAGCTGAGCGCCCACGGCATTGAGCGGGTGCAGCTGTGGCAGCGAGGAGTGGACACGGAGTTGTTTCATCCCCAGGCGGCCAGTTCAGAAATGCGGGCTCGGCTCACGGCGGGGCAACCGGAACGGCCTCTCTTGCTCTACGTGGGACGGCTTTCGGCTGAGAAGGAAGTGGGGCGGATCCGGGTGTTGCTAGAGCGGATCCCGCAGGCGCGCCTAGCTATTGTGGGGGATGGGCCAGAGCGGGGATCCCTGGAGCAACATTTTGCCGGCTACGATGTGGTGTTTACGGGCTATCTGCAGGGGGAGTCTCTGGCAGCGGCCTTTGCTTCGGCGGATTTGTTCGTGTTCCCCTCCCGCACCGAGACCTTGGGGCTGGTTCTGTTGGAAGCCATGGCTGCCGGTTGTCCGGTGATCGCCCCCCGCTGCGGTGGCATTACCGATGTGGTGGACAGTGGGCGCAATGGCTTTCTGTTCGATCCCAATTCGGATAGCGACTTTGTCCAGGTTACCCAGCAACTCCTGAGCAGCGTCGGGCAGCGACAGCTCTTCCGACAGCAAGCCCGCCAAGAGGCAGAACGTTGGAGCTGGTCGGCAGCCACCCAACAGTTGGAAGGCTACTACCGGGCTGTTATTGCCGCCGATTAGCGGTGCGGAGCATGACTCTAGTCAATAATAAGCTCAACTATACTGAAA
>NZ_JANSIM010000226.1:0-4464 GCF_047502655.1 Synechococcus sp. R5-12
TCAGTATAGTTGAGCTTATTATTGACTAGAGTCATGCTCCCCAGAAAACAGCGACATTGCTGCCGGGCGGCACAGTTCGGCCTGGCTCTCCTCTTGGGAGCAATGGCCCTTGGGGTTGCCACTGCTGGCCCCGGTTACCCTCAGCCGGCACAAGGGAAAGTCGCCCCCACCGAGCAGGCACAGCCCCTCGATTCCCGTTGGACTGAGATCCAAGCTCGGGGGCGCATTCGGGTTGGCTTGGATCCCAGTTTGGGGCCGGCCTATCTCTATACCGACTTGGAGCGACAAACCTACGCCGGCTTCGAGTGGGATATCCTGGAGGCGCTTGCCCAAATCCTTCAGGTGCAGGTGGATCCCATCTACGTGGCCTGGAGCGAGCAGTTGGCGGCCTTGCAAGCGGATGAGGTGGACTTGATCTGGGGAGCGCGGGAAGCTTTGGGCTTGGATCCGGAGCAGTTTCTGGCCACCCGGCCCTACTACCTCAGCCCGCAGCGCTTGGTGGTACGGGATCCCTCCCCCGCCTCCGGGCCAGAGGAACCGGCCATTGAAGCACTGTCGCAATTATTTGGCCGCAAAGTGGGCATTGTAGTTAACAGTACGGGGGCAGCCCTGCTGGAGGCGTATAACGAGAGGAGGGGCAACGCCATTCGTCTCTTTGCCACCAGCAACCCTGAGCGCTTGTTTGCTCAGCTACAAGCCGGCCAGTTGGATGCCGTGCTGGTTGATCAGCCTGTTGCCGCCCTAAACCTGCGCCAAGCTGGATCCCGGCTGCGCCTGGTGGGGCCGCCCCTGTTCCCCATGCCTCTGGTGGGAGTAGTATCCTCTCAGCATCCTTCCCTGAAGGAAGCTGTGGATGGGGCGATTTCCAGCCTGATCGAAAACGGAACCTTGCAGCAGATTTTAGAGAAGTGGCAACTATGGGATCCAACTCTAATGTCCCCCGCCTCAACCGAGGACTAGCCCGCTACGAGACTGACCATTTCGCCATCTTAGGCGTGCCCCTTACCGCCGACTCCAAGGGGATCCGGCGCGGCTACCTGCAGGCGGCCAAGGCCCTCCACCCGGATCGGTTTGTGGGGGATCCCGAAGGTGCAGAGCGCGCCAACATCCTCTTTGCCAAGCTGGTCAACCCGGCCAACGAAGTGCTGACCAAAGAGCGGGAGCGAGGGGAATATGAAACGGTGCTCAAAATGCGGATCAAACGCCTTTTGGAGACGCCCCCCCCGGATCTTTGGCCCTCTGGGGAAGCCGTCAAGGGCTTGGCCGAGCACCCCCATTGGCAGGAAGAGTATGTCAGACGGGTGGAGAAGCTGGCCAAAGAACAATACAGCTCCATGGAAACCCTGCTGGAGAAAACCGAGCAGTTGAGCGAGCTGAACCTGGCCTATTTGTTGCTCAAAGCCGGCTACCAGGGGAGCCTAGCCCCTGCCTCTAGAACCACTACCGCGACCGGGATCCCAACCCCTTCCCCCAGCCGTACCACTGTGGGTGGGATCCCAGCCTCCCCCGTCGTTGCTCCGCCCAGCCGTCCCCCTGTTCAGCCCGTTCCCACCCCACCTCCGGCTCCCAAGCTCAGCCCTGCGGAAACCCGCTTTATCCAAGCCTTGGACATGATCGAGCGCAAGCAATACCGGGATGCAGTGCAATATCTGAACTTCGCCATCAGCGCTGAGCCCAACGTGGCCCGCTACTACCTGCACCGGGGCATTGCTCACCTGAAGCAGGGGAATGCTGGCATGGCCAAAGCAGACTTTATGCAAGCCAGTCGCCTAGAACCTGCCAACGCCGAGTTGATGGCAGAAGTGCGCCGTTGGATGCAGCAAGTCACCACTCAACAGCCCGTTCCCGTCCCCAAGGACTCCGTCCCGCCAACGCGAGTGGCCAGCCGTCAAACGTCACAGGCTCAGAAAGTGGTGCCGCCTCCCCGCAAAGAAGACAACGGCGGGTTCTTGAGCCGCTTCTTCGGCAGGAAAAAGTAGGCAGAGCCCCCCTTAACGCGCTCCTCCCAGCACCAGCAGCGTCACCAGGGATCCCGTATTCCAGAGGCTGTGCAGCAGGATGGGAGCCAGCAGGTTGCGGCTGTGGCTGTACACCACCCCCAGCACCACCCCCAGCATGGTCAAAGGCAGCAGATCGGAAAGGTTGAGGTGGGCAAGGGCAAAGGTGAAGGCGCTAAGCCCAATGGCGGCCCCCATAGGCAGGTAGCGGCTTAGAGTAGGCAGCCAAAAGCCCCGGAACAGCACCTCCTCAAAAACAGGGGCACAGACAGACACCACGGCCAAAAACACCAACCGCGCCCCCCAACCATGGCTATCCAGCAGCAGGGGCAAAATGGGATTCCCACCCCCTGCCTGCGGCAGCAGCAACTGCGACAGCGCCGCTGCCAGCACCACCAAAGGCAAGGCCACCCAGTAGCCACACAGGCCCCACAGCAGCCAAGGGTCCCACAACCGCACCTGCAGCACCCTCTGCCAGCCGGGGTAGGTGTGCAAGAGACGGTACAACAACCCCGCCCCCAGCACAGCGCCGGAGTTGTAGGTGAGAAACAGGGCCACCGCCTGGTGCCAAGGGCTGAGCTGCTCTGCCCCCAGGCCGAGGATGATGATGTAAAGTCGAGGCACCAAAGCGTTGAGGGCGATAAACCCCAAAAACCAGCCGGTCAACACCGCTTGCGCCCCGATCCCCGGCCAAGGCACTTCCCAAGCAGGGCCCAGGAGCGGACGTTTGCGCCAAAGGCTCCAGCCCAGCCAGCCCAACAAGAGCATCAACCCCAGCAGTGCCCCCAGCACGGGGATCCCGCCCACCACCGCCAGTCGAAATAGAGCCGCCAAGGCCAATTTTTCCTGCTGTTGGTTGAGGGCATTTAGGCTATCGCTGCGCTGCTGCAGTCGGTAAAGCTGTTGCAGAGCCACCGCCTCAAACCAACCATCCAGATGATTGCGAATCTGCACCTCCGCCTCTGGCAAGATGCGCCGCGGTGTTCCCCACAGCCCTTGCAAAACCCGCGCTGCCCCCTTTTGGCTCGATTCCAGCTCCACGGGACGTTCCAGGTCGATGATCTGCTGCCATTGCTGCCGAGCAGCTTCCAGATCTTCTTGGTAGGCATAGAGCAAGCCCAGGCGCAGCCAAAGCGCATCCAGCTCCGTCTGCAAATCTTGCATTGAGGCCAGAAGGGCGGGATCCACCTCTGGAGATTGGGCCAGTTCTGGGCTGGCCGCCTCAGATTCGCCAGCAGGAGTTAAACGGGCCAGCCGTTTCAAACGTTTCAGGCGTTCGGCGTAGTTATCGGCAGTCTGCTGATAGCGATTTTGGGCCACCTTGAACACATCCTGGCCCAAAAGCGCCCGTGCCAGATCCTGATAGCGGGGATCATCGAGGGTGCGGGAAGCCTGCAGGGCGAGATCGGTTTGCAACAAATCCAACTGCGTTTGGGGCGGCGGCTGAAACCAACTGCTGGAAAGAGAAAGCCCGACAATCACAATGGCCAATAGGCTCAGCAGGTTGAGGATCCCACGGCGAACAGAAAACCAAGCAGAGGAGGGGTCGGCAGAGGCCGTGGTTTCAGAGTGAGACATTGCGGCGACGGATCCAACTCAAGCGGGTTATATCCTATCTTCTGTTTGTCTTGGCGGAATGGAGTTGTTATTACTGCTTTGCCCCGTTGTCACCGGCGCTCCAGCCAATAGCGATAGATGGGCAGATCCAATTGCAGACACTGCCACTCCCGCTCGGTGGGAATGCCGAGGGGATTGGAGTCCAAAGGCCCCTGATGGGGATCCCAAAACTGCGGATGCTCTAAAAATCGAGCTGCCATTTCTTCGGCCACCTCTTGGATATCCGATTGCAGGAAGACAGGGCTGCCCGGTCGCAGCAGCAGAGCCAGATCCGCTACCAGTTGGGGCTGGACGATCCGCCGTTTGTGATGGCGCTTTTTGAACCAGGGATCCGGAAATAGGATGGTCACCCGGCTGAGATCCCCCGGCGCAAACAGATGCCGCAAAGAGACATTGATGTTGGCAAACAGAAAATGGACGTTATCCAGCCCCAGCTCGTCCCGCCAGGCATTGGCCCGCTCCACCAGCGCCTGCCGAATCTCTACCCCTAGGAAGTTCCAGTCGGGCTGCTCCTGAGCGAGGCGCAGCAGAAATCGTCCGCTCCCTGTGCCGATATCCAGATGAAAGGGCTGCCCCAGCCGTCGGTATACCCGCTCCCAGTGGGGTGGGGGGGTGGGCTGCTGATACTGCGCCTGCAGGGGATTGACGTGCTGCCGTACCCGGTGACCGAGGCCCCTCTGTAAGGGGATCCCGGCCCAAGGCGGAGAAGGGGGGCGCTTCTCCAGTTGGCCCTCAGGCGATTGCTGCCCCTGTTGCACCTCTGCTTCCATAGACCACCTCCTGCCGCCAGCTGCGGCCCTCGCCCAGTAAACTACCCGACCCTGACTACTTCGCAGTACAGGGCGGGCTT
>NZ_JANSIM010000227.1:0-2975 GCF_047502655.1 Synechococcus sp. R5-12
CGTTTGAGTTGGTAGGTCCCATCTACTGGCCGCTGCTGATCCTGACCTCTTCTAGCCATATCGCGTTCTTCGTTGTAGGTCTGACCTCACCTTCCCTCGGGATGATCCTCTCCTTGCTCCTCCTGGCCTATGTCCTAGTCGGCGCGCCCATCTTGACAGGAGCAGCCTTTTGGCTGGTGGATCAGCACTTGAAGCAGCGAACTCCCTTGCTGGGCAATAGCTTGGATCAGGCTTTCTCTAAGGCAGTGCCTCTGATATTCGGCAGCCTCCTGGTGAATCTGATTTCCTCACTAGGGATGCAGCTGTTTGTGTTTCCCGGCATCTATTGCCGGGTAAGGCTAGCTTTCACCCTCTGCGCAATTGCCCTGGAGGACAAGGGTGCCACAGAAGGGTTGGGCTACAGTTGGAACCTCGTCAGGGGCCGTTGGTGGGGGGTGTTTTGGGCATTCCTGGTCGTGGTTTTGATCTTCGGCATCTCAATCCTGCTTTTGCCTTTTGTTGTGGCGATCTTGGGAGCTACCCTAGCTGCAGTTGTAACTGGGGGTAATACCGACATCATAGGACTTGCGCTTCTGGTTTGGGCGCCTGTGGTAGCTCTCTTAGCAGTTGTGGTCGGGTTTGTCGCTTTCACGGCAGTCACGCCTATCTTCAATGTCTACACGGTGCTCCTGTTCCGATCCCTGCAGCAGCTGCAAGCGCAAGCAGCGTAGTTTGGCTTGCCCTCACCCCCAATCCTTCCCCCCTGGCGAGAGGGAAGTTGCAGTTGGCCTAGGGAGAAGGGCGCTCCAGGATCCCTCCCCCCAGCAGGAGATCCCCGTGGTACCAGACGGCGGCTTGGCCAGGAGTGACCCCAAACTGCGGCTCGGCAAACTGCAGCTTTACCCGCTCTGGCGATTCCGGGATCACCATGGCGGGCACTGGGGGGGTACGGTAGCGCACCTGAACCTCAACAGCCAAGGATGCCGTCGGCGCCGGGATAGAGACCCAGTTGACTTGGCTTACCCACGCTTCAGCCTGGGTAGCCTCCTCCCGTTCCCCCACGACAACGCGGTTCATGGCCGCATCGATGCGCACCACGTAAAGCGGACGGGAAGAGGCAATCCCCAACCCCTTGCGCTGGCCCACCGTGTAGTGGTGGATGCCCTCATGGGATCCCAGCACTCGCCCCTGGGTATCGACGATTTCCCCTGGCCTTTGCCCAAGGTACTGATCCAAAAAGCTCCGCATCGAGCCATAGGTTTCAATCAAGCAGAGATCCTGGCTTTCGGGCTTATCGGCTGTAACCAGCCCATAGCGGGCGGCCAACTGGCGGGTTTGGGCCTTGGTGTACTCGCCCAAGGGGAAGAGGCTATGGGCTAGGTGCTCTTGGCTGAGGTCGTAGAGAAAATAGGACTGATCCTTCTGCCGATCTACCGCCCGCAGGAGTTGGTAACGTCCTAGCTCGGCGTTAAAGCGCACCCGTGCGTAGTGGCCGGTGGCCATCTGCGAGATGCCCAGCTTTTCGCGGGCATAGGCCAGCAGGGGGCCGAACTTCACCGTTTTGTTGCATTGGGAGCAGGGTAGAGGGGTAATGCCCTCCGCATAGCCGGCCACCAGATAGTCCACAATGTTGGCCTGAAACAGCTCGCGGCTATCCACCACATGGTGCGGGATCCCCAGCTGCTCACAAACAGCTGCCGCATCCACCAAGCCTTCGGTACAGCACTGCCCCTTCCCCCTCATGAGCCAGAGGGTGACCCCCTCCACGGCGTAGCCCTGTTCCTGCAAAAGGGCCGCCACCGTAGAGCTATCCACACCCCCAGAAAGGGCCGCCACAATGCGGGGCCGCGACGGGGATGCAACAGGTGAAACCGATGAGTGGGGGCTGATAACCATTGAGACAAGGGATCCTAGGAAAAGAAAGGCTCAGCCGGAAACAGAGGAGGCCTCTCTCTGGGGATTGGGGAACCCGGAACAAGCTGAGCCGGGATCTTTACTTTAGCCTTCCTCAGAATTGGCTGGCCCGGATCCCTTCTCAGGGGTGGTTTCTGAGATGCCCCTTTGCCGCAAGCGCCGCAGCGAATCCAGAGCCGCCGCCACAACGCTATCGTGGGGATCCCTGGCCAGGTAGTTGAGAGCAGAAACGCTCTTGGGGGAAGGCAAATTGCCCAGCGCTTGGGCCAGCCGCTGCCGCACCAGCCAGTCTTCCGATTGGGCAAACCGCAGGATGTGATCCAGGGCCCGCGGATCCCCCAATTCCCCCAAAGCCGCAATGGCCGCTTGCTGCAGCAACACCTCCGGCCCATCCAAGGCTCGCAGAAGCACCTCGTAAGCCCGCGGATCCTTCAAGTTCCCCAAGGCCACCGCGGCACTGAAGCGCACCAGCCATTCTACATCCTCGTAGAAAGCACGCACTAAAGCTTCAAAAGCCCGCGGATCTTCCAAGTAGCCCAGGGCACCTGCCGCGTCGGCGCGAATGCCATAATCCGGGTCTTGGGTGAGGATTTCCAGCAATTTGGGCAGACAGGCGTCCGTTTGCTTGATCCCCAGGGCAAAGACGGCAAAAGAGCGCACCTGCAGGTTCTCATCGTCGATGACCTGCAAAATCAGCGGCACCGCCTGCTCTGCCGGCACATCCCGCAACTGGGCCAAGGCCACCATCCGGTCCGCAGAACGCGGGCTGCGCAAGCGTTGAGCGATCTCCTGTAAACGGGCGGGGTTGGCGGGATCCAAAGCAGAGACAGTCATGGCGTTAACAAATATTTACAATCTTTCTTCAGTATGGCAAACGAGGCTGCGCTTGGACAGAGGCCGTCTTTGTCTGGCCCGGTCGGGATCTCTGGGGACATGGTGCCACTGTTTCGATCGACAAATCCTAGCACTGTTGTCGAGAAAAGCAGGTTGACTTGGCCCCATCACGAAGATTTTGGATATTTTGGTGGAGAGGATACGAGGCTGATACATTTACGCTGAACACTGCTGAACATCACTGTTCA
>NZ_JANSIM010000228.1:0-6781 GCF_047502655.1 Synechococcus sp. R5-12
TTTCAGTATAGTTGAGCTTATTATTGACTAGAGTCATGCTCCATTGCCGCAACCGGCTAGTTGAGCGCCTGCACCTGATCCAGGAAGTCTGCCACCGTCAAGGATCCCAGCTCCTGTCCATGGCGCTGGCGCACGCTCACCGTTCCTGCCGCCTGTTCCTGTTCCCCCACGATCAGCATGAAGGGGATCCGGGCCTTCTCGGCATTGCGGATTTTCTTCGGCAAACGATCGCTGTCGGCATCGATGTGGACGCGGATCCCCTGCTCTCGCAGCTGATCCCGCACCTGGGTGGCGTAGCCCAGATACTGATCGGAAACGGGCAAAATGCGCACCTGTTCCGGGGCCAGCCAGAAGGGAAAATCCCCAGCGTATTCTTCGATGAGGATCCCAATGAGTCGCTCCAGCGAGCCAAAGGGAGCACGGTGAATCATCACCGGACGCTGCCGGGATCCGTCCTCAGCTACGTATTGCAGATCAAAGCGCTGTGGGTTTTGGTAATCCACCTGCACCGTGCCCAGTTGCCACTCCCGATCCAGGGCGTCGCGGAAAATAAAATCCAGCTTTGGCCCATAGAAGGCTGCTTCGCCGATCCCTTCAAAATGGGGCATCGAGAGCTTCTCTACAGCGCGACGGATGGCATTCTCGGCCCTGTCCCAGTCCTCAGGGGATCCCAGATATTTGTCAGACTTGGGATCGCGGAAGCTGAGGCGGGCGCGAAAATCTTTGAGTTTAAGCTTGTCGAAGACCACCAAAATGAGATCGACAACCTTAAGAAACTCCTCCTCCAGCTGATCGGGCCGGACAAACAGGTGGGCATCGTCCACCGTAAAGCCACGCACTCGCGTCAGACCTCCCAATTCCCCCGATTGCTCATAGCGATAGACGGTGCCGAATTCGGCATATCGTAGGGGCAAATCGCGGTAGGATCGCAGCTCGGATTTGTAGATTTGGATGTGAAAAGGACAGTTCATCGGCTTCATGACAAAGCCCTGTTCGGCTGCGCGATCCTGCTCATTCTCCGCCATCATGGGGAACATATCTTCCCGGTACTTTTGCCAGTGGCCGGAGATCTTGAACAAGTCCACACGGGCAATATGAGGGGTAACCACCGGCAGGTAGCCCCGCTTGAGCTGCTCCTGCTTGAGAAAATCCTCCAGCACCCAGCGTAGGGTAGTTCCTTTCGGAGTCCAAAGGGGCAAGCCCGGACCCACTTCATCGGAAAACAGGAAGAGACCCAGTTCTTTGCCCAGCTTGCGGTGATCCCGCCGTTTGGCCTCCTCCAGCCGCCGCTTGTATTCCTTCAGCTCCTCTGGGGTCTCCCAGGCGGTACCGTAGATGCGTTGGAGCTGCGGCTTGGTCTCGTCCCCCCGCCAATAGGCGCCGGCCACGCTGAGCAGATCGAAAGCTTTGGGGTTGAGCTCTTGGGTGTTTTCCACGTGGGGACCGGCACAGAGATCCCACCATTCATTCCCCAAGTGGTAAATGCTGATGACCTCCCCTTCGGGAATGCTGTCTAAGATCTCCAGCTTGTAGGGTTCTCCGAGGGCTTCGATGCGGCGCCTGGCCTCTTCACGGCTCACCTCCTCGCGGATCACCGGCAGGCCCTTTTTGATGATTGCCTGCATCTCTTTTTTGATGCGATCCAGATCTTCCGGCGTGAAGGGCTCGGGATGGTCAAAATCGTAGTAGAAGCCGTAGTCGGTTGTGGGGCCGATGGTCACCTGGGCCTTGGGAAACAGCTTTTGCACCGCCATAGCCAGGACATGGGAAGTGGTGTGGCGGATGCGCTCCAGTTTGGGAGACTCGTGAGTGCGCAGCAGTTTGAGGGTGCTGTTGGCCTTCTGAGGTGATTCGGCTGGCTGAGACATCGGAACCTGCTTCGACAACAAAGAAAGAACAGTGAAGAAATGGATATCCGTGTCCCTATCTTAGGCTGGGGCGAGAACGGCAGGGATCCCCAGCTAATCAATTCCCCTGTTTGCCGAGTCAACCGCGAACCTCACCTCACGACTCGGCCCGGAACAAGGGGGGAAAGTACACAGTATCCTAAAGGGGTTGACCCCCTTACCCGAGCCATGATCTCTTCGCCCACCAACTTCACGGAACGCTCTGTCACCTCTGCTTCCCCAGTTTCCGAAACCAGCCCGGCTTCTCGTTCTGAATCTTGGGCGGCCCCCGTTCTGGCGGCCATCGATGTGGGCAGCAACTCTCTCCACATGGTGGTGGTGCGCATCAATCCCCGTATCCCTAGCTTCACCATCATCTCCCGCGAAAAAGCCACCGTCCGGCTGGGGGAGTTTTGCAGCCAGACGGGCGCCCTCACGCCTGCAGCTATGGAACGGGCCCGGACGGCTCTGGAGCGGTTTTGCCGCATTGCTGAGAGCTTTCAGGTGCAGGATATTGTTGCCGTGGCTACCAGTGCTGTGCGCGAGGCCCCCAATGGGCTGGAGTTTTTGAAGCGGATTGAACGGGAGCTGGGCCTGCGGGTGGAGTTAATCTCGGGGCAGGAAGAGGCCCGCCGCATCTACCTGGGGGTGCTCTCGGCGATGGAGTTCCACAACCGGCTGCACGCGGTGGTGGATATTGGTGGCGGCTCCACCGAGCTGATTTTGGGCAATGGCCAAGAGCCGGAGTTTCTGCGCAGCGTCAAGGTAGGGGCAGTGCGTCTGACCCAGGCTTTTTTGCACCACGATCCGCCCACTTCTGGCGAACTGCAAGCCCTGCGCCAGCACATCCGCGGCATGCTGGAATCCCCCATCGAGCAGATGAAGCGGATCCTTGCCTCTTCACAACAACAGGGATCCCTGCCTTTGGTGGGCACCTCTGGCACCGTCGAGTGCCTGGCCCAGTTGGATGCCCGCCGTCGGTTGGGCGCTCTCCCCCATCGCCTGCAGGGGTATGAGTTCAGCCTGGAAGCCCTGCGCGGCTACATCAAAGAGCTGCGCTCCCTCACGGTGGCCGAACGGCAAAAGCTGCCCGGCCTGGGGGAAAGGCGGGGGGAGATCATCCTAGCCGGGGCGGTCATCTTGGAAGAAGTGATGACCCTGCTGGGGGTGGAGCGGATCCAGTTTTGCGAACGGGCTCTGCGGGAAGGGCTGATCGTGGACTGGATGATCGGCCAAGGCTTGATTGAGGATCGGCTGCGCTACCACAGCTCGGTGCGGCGGCGCAGCGTCCTCAAGTTGGCGGAAAAATACCAGGTGGAGATCCCCTATGCCGAGCGGGTGGCCGAGTTTGCCCTCAGCCTTTTCGATCAAACCCGCGGCATCCTGCATGGCTGGGGATCCCGGGAGCGGGCTCTTCTCTGGGCGGCGGCCATGCTGCACAACTGCGGCCACTTCATCAGCCATGCCGCCCACCACAAGCACTCCTACTACCTGATCCGCCATGGAGAACTCTTGGGCTTCAACGAAGAAGAGGTGGAGGTGATCGCCAACTTGGCCCGCTACCACCGCAAGTCGCCCCCCAAGAAGAAGCACGAGAACTTCCAGCGCCTCAGCGACGAGCGGGATCGCCAAGTGGTGCTGGAACTGAGCCCCCTGCTGCGCATAGCCTGTGCTTTGGATCGCCGCCGCCTGCAGGCCATTCAAGCCCTGCACTGCCGTTTTCAGCTCCTGGGAGAAGGCCCCCGCCGCATGGAGTTGATTTTGGATCCCAGGCATCCCAAGGACGACTGTGCCCTAGAGTTGTGGAGCTTAAACGAGAAGAAAAAAGTCTTCGAGCAACAGTTCAACCTGCAGGTAATCCCCAAGCTCTCTACCCAGATCCAGCGCAGCGCCGATCCCTTTGAGGCAGCAGTTTAGCCTTCTCGGGGATCCCGCTAAGGGGCAATGGTAATGGGCGAGGGGCTGGTTTGGGTGGTCTTTTGGCCCCCTCTTTGCAAAATCACCTCGATGATGCCGTTGTTGACCGGCTGCATGTTGAAGGGCAACTGCTGCTGGGTTTCGTATAGGCCCGGCGCCACCTCCCGCATTTCGACTTCCGGCGTTACCCCAACAATCCGAAAAGCAGCCCGCCCCCCCGGATCCCCTCGCATGGTGACTTTGAGAATTTCTCCCATGCGCAGATTGGTGCTGTTGGTGGTGACACTGAAAATCTGGGGCAGTCCCGTGGCGACGGGTGCGGAAACCGGCTGAATGGTGGAGCGGGTTCCTCTGGAGCCATCGATGGAAAAAGGAAAAATCTCCCGATGTTCCTGGCTGAGGCCGTCCTTGGTGAGCACAATCCTCAAGGTGGGATTGTTGGCCTGGTGGGTGGGGGCTACCACGTAGGTGCCTTCGTAGTGGTTGGGTCGTACCTCCCGCATCGGCTGGTTCAGGGCCAGATTCCCCAGATCAAACTGGGCGATCCCTCCAGATTCCCCCCAAATGGCAATGGTGAGAATGTCCCCTTCCACCAAGTCGCGCTGGGGATCCAAGCGAATGGCCTCAATGCGCGGATAGCGATTGCCGGCTGCAGTCAGAGGGGCTGGCTGCGGCAGAGGAGCTGGGGGCGGAAACACCGACTCCACCGGCGGGGGAGCGACATTGCCCAAGGCCAGTTGAGGTAGCCGCCGTTGAACGCGGGTACTGACGCCATTGAGGGTCAATTGAATGCTGATGTCGGGGCTGAGGGCGCTGTCCTGAGGGCTAAGGCTGTAAACTGCGCGGTAATAGCCGGGCTGCACCTCTTGCATCGGCAGACCCTGAACCACGCCGCCGATATCGACCGTAGCCCTGCCGTTGGGAGTGGCCTGCGCTTCAATGGTCAAGGTTCCCCCTGCAGGAACACTTCCTCCCTCGGGAGTGATCCGCGTTTGGAAGATTTCGGGTTGGACGGTCTCGGCCACCGGAGCCGGGGAGGGACGCAACTGGGCCACAGGGGGTGGCAAGGGCGGAAGCTGACCGCGATACACCAGGGCCTGATGCAACAACACCGCCCCTTCTGCTCGCCTCAGCACGCGATTGGGCTGAAGACGGGCCGGATCCGGCACATTCACCAGCAGCCCCGCCTCGCCTGCCATGGCCACAAAAGCCCGCCCTACCTCCGGCACATCAGCCGCATCGGTGTACAGAGCCATCCAGCGCTCAATGTCGGCCTGGGTGGGAGCAGGCAATTGCAGAGCCCGCACCAAAATGGCCAGGGCTTCCAGGTGGGTGATATCCCCTTGCGGGCGAAACTCGTTGCCCTCGTATAGGCGCATGGCCCCCGCCTGCAGCACGGCTTGGGCAGTCCAATAGTCGGGGGTGTTGGGCTCCAGGTCGCGAATCTCCTGCACCTGGTTGGGATTGGGAATGTAGCCGAAAAACTCCGTCAGCCACTGGGCCAATTCCAGACGGGTCAGGGTGGCCGACAGAGGTTCTCGGGTGATCACCACATCTGTCTGACGTTCCAGAGCCGCCACGTAGGGGTCGGTCCAGGCCAGCGAGGCTTGCTGCTCCACCCCTTGGGACCAAGCCGGCAAGCTGACACCCGACCAGCCCAGCGTCCAACACAAGCTCAGAGCTAGGGGCCACGAGCACCGCATAGCTGTCACTCCTGTTCCAACAACATCCCCTCAGGGCCAGCTTATCTCAAACTTCCGCCCCATCCTCAAGCCCTCGATGCCCCTTGGGATTGCGCCCTTTGGCAGTGAGATTCTGAAAACTCGGGTAAGAAGGTTCGCCGCAGGGATCCCTTAGGAGATTTTACCTATGCAAGACGGGATCCGGCTTGACAGCAAAGGGCCTAAGCAAGGGTCTCGTAACTTGTAGTTGTGCATCCAAATCCTTATCATTGTGTTATAGACTCAGAAAGTTCAGAAAGCACTTTTGCCCCTACCCTAGGGAGGAGTTTCATGGCTGGCAGCACCGGAGAGCGACCTTTTGTCGATATCATTACCAGTGTCCGCTACTGGGTTATTCACGCCCTGACCATTCCCGCTTTGTTTTTGGCAGGCTGGCTTTTTGTGAGCACTGGCCTGGCCTATGATATTTTTGGCACCCCACGCCCCAATGAGTATTTCACGGCAGAGCGCCAGGAGTTGCCGATCGTCAGCGATCGCTTCAATGCTCTGGAGGAGTTGGAGAGGCTGACTCGCTAAGGGTGGCTGTGGGCAAGTGGTTCATGCATTGTTGCAACTTGTAAATTGATTGAGCTTTTTGCGTAGGGTGATATCTATGGCCAGTAAATCTGATGAACCCGTTTTTTACCCTGTTTTTACCGTCCGTTGGCTGGCGGTACATACCTTGGCGATCCCAACTGTTTTCTTCTTGGGAGCTATTGCTGCAATGCAGTTTATTCAACGGTGAACCCAATGGCTGATCAACCCGAAAGGAATCCCAACTCCCAACCTGTCGAGCTAAACCGCACTTCCCTTTACTTGGGTTTGCTGCTGGTGTTTGTGGTTGGGCTGTTGTTCTCCAGCTATTTTCTCAACTGAGGCCAGGATCTCACTCTGCTCTTGGAGTTGGGAAAGAGCGCAGGGGACAATGCTGGCTTTTGGCTAGCCCTTGCTTCCCTTTGCTAAGTTTACTGAGAATGTAATTGCTGCTAGTTCTGTCTTTTTTGGAGACCAGTTGCTATGACCAGTCAAGCAAGGATCCCTTTGTGGATAGTGGCTGTGGTTGCCGGTTTGGGTGTGATCACGGTAGTTGGGCTCTTTTTCTATGGCTCCTATGTGGGCCTAGGCTCTAGTCTGTAGGTTTGAGGTTTTCGGTCTGGTAGTAGCCCCCAATAGGTAGGGGTAAAGGGTCCCATGGTTTTTACGACCTAGCCGAATTCAGCTAGAAATCGCAGGAGCCCCGCACTGTACCCGTAGGGT
>NZ_JANSIM010000229.1:0-19612 GCF_047502655.1 Synechococcus sp. R5-12
CAGTGCTCTCTTTTGGCTCAAATGAAAGATCAACACAACCTAAAAAGATAATGGTATAGCATGCAGGGATCCATGTATCCCGACGCTAACCCTGCGGGTAGAGCGCGGGGCTTGTTGCCCCCGCACCCCCGTTGGTTAAACATTAGGTTGCCCAGGAAAGGGATCCCAGCGGCACTCACATTGTATTATTGGCTACTTCAGCCGGCAGGTCGAGCCTCTTTTGGGGAATCGGGCTAGATTGGATCCCACTGTTGATTTCTGCTGTCCACTTCTAGGGTTCTGGCGGCATGAGTTCTCCGGCCATCCAGTGGTATCCCAGCCACATTGCCAAGGCGATCGGCCAGTTGCGGGAAGAGTTGCAGCGGGTGGATGCAGTCATCGAGGTGTTGGATGCGCGGATCCCGTTGGCCAGTCGTCATCCTGAGCTGGGCCGGTGGCTGGGGGAAAAACCTCGCCTCCTGGCTCTGAACAGGGCGGACTGCATTGAGGCCAGGGATCTGAAAGCTTGGCAGGAGTATTTTTTACGGCAAGGGATCCCTGTCTATCCCACCAATGGCCGCTCAGGAGAAGGGGTGAATCGCCTCAAGCAGGCGGTCTTGCAACTGGGGCAATCGGTCAATATGCGGCGTCAACAGCGGGGAATGCGACCGCGGGCCGTTCGGGCGGTGGTGGTGGGCTTTCCCAATGTGGGCAAATCTGCTTTGCTGAATCGACTGTTGGGGCGGCGGGCAGCTGAGAGCGCAGCACGTCCTGGGGTGACGCGGCAACTGCGGTGGGTGCGGCTGGGGGGAGAGTTGGATCTGTTGGACTCGCCGGGCATCCTACCGCCCTCTCTGCCGGATCAACAGGCGGCCTCTCTATTGGCCATCTGCGATGACATCGGCGAAGCGGCCTACGATCCCGAACGGGTGGCGGCCCACTTTTTGGATCAAGTGCTGAGGGTGCAGCCCCAAGCCGGATCTCTCTTGCAAAAGCGCTACGGTTGGCCGGATCCGATCCCTCCCGGTGGTGCCGCAGTGCAGGAGTTGGCCGAGCGGCGGTATCAAGGGGATCCTCAACGGGCAGCACGGCAAATTCTCAACGACTATCGCAAGGGCTTGCTGGGGCCGCTGGCCTTGGAACTCCCTCCCAAGGCTTGAGCCCCTTAGAAGAAATCACGAAAGAAAGTCACGTTGTTGCTATGGGCAGGGGAACCGCAACGCTGTCGCGATAGGCCGCTGTGGGAACTTGCTCACCTCAATGTGCAGGCGCTCCAGTAGGGGAATAGCAGCGGGCATAGAAAAAGCTTGGGCCGAAGTAAGCCGAGGGCAAATAGCGGATCCCCCACAAGCGCTAGGTAGTGATACGCTGTTTATCAGGTTAGATCCGGAGCGGAGCCATCGCAATGCTGAAATGCACCACTCGCCACGTCCACATTTTTGCCGGTGAAGTTACTGCCGACAACAACTTCGTGCCCCGCGACGACCTGTTTACCCTCGATGTGGATCCGGACAACGAGCTGGTCTGGACTGATGCTGCGCTCCAGAAGGTCTATGCCCGTTTCGAGGAACTGGTGGAAGAGTACCGAGGGCGAGATTTGACCGAGTACAACATCCGCCGCATTGGGTCTGACCTGGAACATTTCATCCGCTCCCTGCTCAAGCAAGGGGAGATTGCCTACAACCTGCAGGGGCGTGCCCCCAACTTCAGCATGGGCTTTCCACAGATCCCTGCTGAAGAAATTGTCGGCCAATACATCCCCAAGGGCTAGCTCTTTGCCGGTTCTGGACAGAGTTTTTGATTGTTCTGCATCTAAGGCTTTTACCCATCTGATTGTCGGAGCGTTTCCCCATGTCTGGAGAACCCACCCCCGAGGCCGCTGCTGCCGAGAAACCCGCTGAAGCTGCCAAGCCTGCTGCTGAGGATTCCCCCAAAGCCGCTGCGAAAAAAGTTGCTAAGGAAGAAAAGCCCTTCGAGCAACAGATCACGGAAGAGGTGATCCCGGCAGCCATTGCGGCTTTTCAAAAGCGCGGAGTCAGCGATCTGGAGCTGCGCCTGGAAGGCAAGACGCTGGTCGGCGCGTTTGCAGGAGGCAAGAAGCAATTTAGCGTGCTGTTTGCTGAGGGATCCTTGAATGGCCGCAAGTTCTTCCGCTGTACCACCGAAGGATCCCCGGCCAGCACCATCGAGTCTTTTATGATCGACGAGCGGCGCGTGGATGTCAACCTATTCGTGTTTTATTTGGTGCAGCGCCTTTACGCTCAGCAGTGGTATTGAGTTCGCGTGACCTTCAAGGATCCCTGGCTACCCCTAGCCGGAGAGAGTAAGCCTGCTCGCAAGAGACGAGGGGAGGTGCAGCTGGCTGCAGTTACCGTAAAGCCGGGATCCATCCGGCCATGTTCTTTGGCATGCCCACGATCCCAGAACGGGCACCTTGGCTGCCGCCTTCCCGGAAGATGAGCTGCGCACTTGGCTCGAAGAACGGTACCGCCCCAGCGGGATCAGCCGTTCATAGTCGCGTTTCAGGTTAGGGTGAGAGGCCTGGGCTACTGATGGCGCCAGCGGGACGGAGTCCTTGAAAAGCCTTCTGGCCCCGTGCATTCAACGTTTCTAGTTTGAATCGAAATACCCATAATTGCCCAGAGGGCTGCTCCCGTAGATCAGGTTCCCCGGCAAACGGCGCAGCTGGGGCTCGAACCCGGTCGGCCCAGAGGTTGTTCCCCAGTGCAGGGATCCCTTGCCATTGGGAGGGATGTTCTGTCGAGGCCAAAAAGATTATCGTTTGTAAAGAAAGCTAAGGCGGTGCTACGGGAGGTCTCGAAATGTACATCGTGCAGATTGCGTCTGAATGCGCCCCGGTTATCAAGGCGGGGGGACTGGGGGATGTGGTGTACGGCCTCAGCCGCGAGCTGGAGGTGCGGGGCCACTGTGTCGAGCTGGTTTTGCCCAAGTACGACACGATGCGCTACGACCAGATCTGGGGTTTGCACGACGCCTATCGCGATCTCTGGGTGCCCTGGTACGGGGGAGCCATTCACTGCTCGGTGTACTGCGGCTGGGTGCATGGCCGCCTTTGCTTTTTTATTGAGCCTCACTCAGGAGACAACTTCTTTAATCGCGGGTGTTATTACGGCTGCCCGGATGACAACATGCGTTTTGCTTTTTTCAGCAAGGCGGCTCTAGAGTTTCTCCTACAAAGCAACAAGCGCCCCGACATCATCCATTGCCACGACTGGCAGACAGGGTTGGTACCGGTGCTGCTGTTTGAGATCTACAAGTACCACGGCATGGGAAACCAGCGGGTGTGCTACACCATTCACAACTTCAAACACCAAGGCTTTGGCGGCCCAGAGATTCTTTGGGCTACCGGCCTCAACCGCGAACCCTACTACTTCCACTACGACCGTTTGCGCGATAACTTCAACCCCTTTTCTCTCAACTTTATGAAGGGGGGAATTGTTTTTTCCAACTTTGTCACTACGGTCTCTCCCAATCACGCGCTGGAGGTGCAATTTGGCGACTACGGCTATGGACTTGGCCATACCCTCTACTTGCACCGGCACAAGTTTCGCGGCGTTTTGAATGGCATCGATTACGACATTTGGAACCCGGAGATCGACCGCTTTATCCCCGTGCGCTACACTGCTCAAACGCTGGAAAATAAAGCTAAAAACAAAAAAGCTCTGCGGGATCGGCTGCTACTGCAGGATGTTGACAAGCCTATCGTGGCCTATATCGGGCGATTGGACGAGCAAAAGGGCGTGCATTTGGTGCATCATGCCATCTACCGCTCCCTGTTCAAAAATGCCCAATTTGTTCTGCTGGGATCCGCTACGGAGCGAGGGATCGGCGCTTGGTTTGCCCACGAGAAAAGCTACCTCAACAACAACCCCGATGTTCACATTGAGTTGGGCTTTAACGAAGAACTTTCCCACCTTATCTATGCGGGGGCAGACATCATCGTAGTGCCCAGCCACTACGAACCCTGTGGACTCACTCAGATGATTGGCTTGAAGTATGGCACAGTTCCGGTGGTGAGAGGAGTGGGTGGCCTGGTGGATACCGTCTTCGACCGCGACTACGATCCCCACAAATTGCCCGAGCAACGCAACGGCTACGTCTTTTATCACACAGATCCAGCTGCTTTGGAGTCGGCTCTGGATCGGGCCATCGACCTTTGGTACACCGCTCCTGACCAGTTCCGTCAACTGCAGATTCAAGGCATGAGCTACGACTACTCCTGGAACTATCCTGGCAAGGAGTATCTGGAGATCTACGACTTCATTCGTCACCGCTGAGCCCAACAGCGATCCCCAGCGATCCCAGCTCTTGACCCCAAGGACGAAATGCTGGACGATAGGTAGCAATCTTGGGCTTAACCTTCTCTACAGATTTGCTGCTGAGAAGGGTAAGTCTGCTCCGTTATCTTTCCCTGTCTGTAAGGATCCCCGGCTGCCATGGGTTATCTCGCCTTGGTACTCCACGCGCACCTGCCGTTTGTGCGCCACCCTGAGCAAGACTTTGTGCTGGAGGAAGAATGGCTCTACGAAGCCATCACGGAGACCTATGTGCCGCTGCTGCACATGTTCGAGGGGCTACAGCGAGATGGCATCGACTTTCGCTTCACCATGTCCCTGACGCCGCCCTTGGTGTCGATGCTGCGGGATCCCTTGCTGCAGGAGCGCTACGACCACTACCTAACCAAATTGGAAGAGCTGGCCCAGCTGGAGTACGACAAAAACGCCACCAACGGCCACATTCGCTACCTGGCGGAGCACTACATCAAGCAGTTTGCCATGGTGCGGGATCTCTGGGAGCGCTACGACCGGGATCTGGTGCGGGCCTTTCGACAGTTTCAAGATAGCGGCAACCTGGAGATCATCACCTGTGGGGCTACCCACGGCTACCTGCCCTTGATGCAGATGTACCCGCAGGCAGTCTGGGCACAGTTGATTGTAGCTTGTGAGCACTACAACGAGCACTTTGGCCAATGGCCGCGGGGGATCTGGCTGCCGGAATGCGCCTATTACCAAGGGCTGGAGCGGATGATCGCCGATGCTGGCCTGCGCTACATGATCACCGACGCCCATGGTCTTCTCTACGCCAAGCCCCGGCCTCGTTACGGCATGTACGCCCCTATTTTTACCGAGACCGGCGTCGCCGTTTTCGGGCGGGATCACGAGTCTTCGCAGCAGGTGTGGTCGGCAGAGGTGGGCTATCCAGGGGATCCGGTTTACCGCGAGTTCTACAAAGACCTGGGGTATGAGGCCGACTACGAGTACATCAAGCCTTACATCATGCCCAACGGCCAGCGGAAAAACACCGGCATCAAGTACCACCGCATCACCGGGCGCAACCTGGACCTGGGGCAAAAGCAGCTTTACGACCCCTATTGGGCGCGGGAGAAAGCGGCAGAGCATGCGGGCAACTTTATGTTCAACCGCCAGCGGCAAATCGAATATTTGTACAGCGTCATGGGCCGCCCGCCGCTGGTGGTGGCCCCCTACGATGCGGAGTTGTTCGGCCACTGGTGGTACGAGGGCCCTTGGTTTTTGGATTTTCTCATCCGCAAGAGCTACTTCGACCAAAACACCTACCGCATGACTCACCTGGCGGAGTACCTGCGGGAGAACCCCACCCAGCAGGTGTGCAAACCTGCCCAGTCCAGTTGGGGGGCGCGCGGCTTCCACGAGTACTGGCTCAACCCCACCAACGCCTGGATCTACCCCCACCTGCACAAGGCCACCGAGCGGATGATCGAGCTGAGCCGTCGCGAGCCTGCCGATGACCTAGAGTGGCGAGCCTTGAACCAGGCAGCCCGAGAACTGCTGCTGGCTCAATCGTCTGACTGGGCTTTTATCATGCGCACAGGGACGATGGTTCCCTATGCAGTGCGCCGCACCAAGTCCCATCTGCTGCGCTTCAACCACCTCTACGAGAAGATCAAAGAGGGTCAGTTTCGGCGAGAAAAAGCCACCCCTGAAGAGGAGCAGTGGCTGGCCAAGGTGGAATACATGGACAACATCTTCCCCAATATCAACTACCGGGTTTACCGACCCCTCTAAGCCGGTTGGGCAGGTCTGGAGGGTGCCTGCTTCCGACCGCCAGAGACACCAGAGGCAGAAGTTTCCGGCTACCCTCCTTGAGGGGATCGAGCTACCCCAGGGCAGGAGGGATCCTCCGTTCGTTGCGCTGATCCCAACCTTCCTCTCCTTTTGGGAAAGGGGCAGGAGTCGCTCGTGTTGGCCTCGCAGAGCGCTCAGGGAGCGTTTTAATCTGGCTTGTTCAGTAGCCCCGATATCCCCGAAGACTCCCTGCTGCTGGGGCCCGCCTTCCCCAGCCGGATGGCCAGGCCACCGATTCTAGAGCTTGGTGCCGCACTCGGCGCAAAACTTGTGCAGGGTGGGGTTTTTGGTGCCGCAATTGGGGCAGTAGATCAGCTCGGCGGCTTGTTCCAGTTGCCGCTTCTCCGGCAGCCCGATCATCTGATAGTTAGCTTTGCCGGCAGGCACCATCGGGTAGCAGTTTTCGTCCCGCTTGACCACAAAGTCGGCCACTACCGGCCCCTCGTGCTTGAGGATCTCCTGGATGGCATCTTCCAGTTGATCGGGGTGATCGACGCGGATCCCTTTTACCCCAAAAGCCTCGGCTAGCTTGACAAAATCCGGCATTCCGGGAGACATATCCGAGTGGGAGTAGCGCTCGCCGTGGAAGGCCTGCTGCCACTGCCGCACCATGCCCTGCCAGCCGTTGTTGATGATGGCCACTTTGGTGGCAATGCCGTACTGAGCCACTGTGCCCAGCTCTTGCATGTTCATCTGGAAGCTGGCATCGCCACTGATGCAGATGACTTCTTCGTGAGGCAGGGCTACCTTGACTCCCATCGCCGCGGGGAACCCGTAGCCCATGGTGCCCAGCCCAGAACTGGAGATCCATTGGCGCGGCCCGTTGCGCAGAAACTGCGCCGCCCACATCTGATGCTGGCCAACATCGGTGGTGTAGTAGGCGTGGGGAGCATGACGACGAAAGGCATCGATCACCTGTTGGGGGGCAATCACGCCTTCGTAGCTGGGCACCTGCAGGGGATAGTCCCGCTTCCAGCGCTCGATCCGATCCAGCCAGGCCTGAGTTAGGCCTGGAGTAGAAGGCATTTTGCTCAGTTGAGCCAGCATCTCCACCAGAACAGTGCGCACATCCCCTACAATCGGCACATCGGGCGCACGGTTTTTGCCCACCTCGGCTGGGTCGATGTCGATGTGAATGACTTTGGCGTGCTTGGCAAATTCATCTAGCTTGCCGGTTACGCGATCGTCAAAGCGGGCCCCCACCGCAATGAGCAGGTCGCACTCGGTGACGGCGAAGTTGGCATAGGCCGTGCCGTGCATGCCCAGCATCCCCACCGACAGGGGATCGTTCTCATCGAAAGCCCCTTTGCCCATGAGGGTGGTGGTCACCGGGATCCGATAGGTGTGGGCCAGCTCGGCAATTTCGGCGTGGGCACCGGAGATGATCGCCCCACCTCCCACATACAGCAAGGGCCGCTTGGCCTGCAGGATCAGCTTGGCCGCTGTGTGGATTTGCCGTGGGTTGCCACGCACGGTGGGCTTGTAGCCGGGGATGTTGATCTCGCTGACGGGTTGATAGTCAAACTCTTCCAGGCCCACATCTTTGGGGATGTCGATCAGCACCGGCCCGGGCCGCCCTGTCCCGGCAATGTGAAAAGCCTCTGCCACGATCCGAGACATTTGGCGCGGATCCCGTACCACGTAGGAGTGCTTCACAATGGGCAGGGTGATGCCAAAGATGTCCGTCTCCTGGAAGCCGTCGGTGCCAATCAGATGGCGAGGTACCTGCCCAGTGATGACCACCATGGGTACAGAGTCCATCATGGCGTTGGCGATGCCCGTCACCAGGTTGGTCGCCCCTGGGCCAGAGGTAGCAAAACACACCCCCACCTTGCCAGTGGCGCGAGCATATCCGTCGGCGGCGTGGGCAGCCGCTTGTTCGTGGCGTACCAGGTAATGTTTGAGCAGCCCCTGAGACTCGGCTTTGTACAGCTCGTCGTAGATGGGGAGGATGGCTCCCCCCGGATAGCCAAAGATGTGTTGCACCCCATGCCGGTGCAGGCTGTCCACCAACGCATATCCACCAGTCGCCACGGTGTCTCCTCCCCACTGAGATGACCGAACGTCAAACGCCCGCTCTCAGGAGCGCCAGCGCAGACAGGGTACTGGCCAGAAGTTGGCCAACTTTGTATTCAATTCTACAGTCTAGCAGTGGTTTGCTTTGGAATCGCTTAGGCTTTCACGGTCGGCTAAAGTAACACTGGGGATCCCTGGGGATCCTCGCCGGAGTGTTGAGAGTGCCCTATCCATGACTGGAGAGCCAACCCCCATTGACCCCGGGCCGGAGCGGTCTCAGGGCAGCTTGCTGCTAGCTGTGCCCATCCTCGGATCCCCGCACAGTGCTGTGGGATCCCGACAGTGGCTGGTATGGGGAGCGCTGGGGATCTTTCTGGTGGGCCTGGGGCTCCGCCTATGGCGGCTGGACGAGTTCCCGGCCCCCGTATTCGATGAGGTGTACTTCCCGGAGTTTGCCCAGAATTACTTGGATGGTAAGCCTTTTTACGATGTGCATCCCCCCCTGGGAAAGTACTTCATTGCCCTCAGCATTCGGGTGTTTGGCCGTAACGAGTGGGGGTTCCGCTTCGCCACCGCTTTTTGCGGATCCCTGATCCCTCTGTTGCTGACCGGTTTAGCCTACCGCCTCACCTACCACGTGGGCTTTGCCCTGTTGAGCGGGGCTTTGCTGCTGACCGATGGGGTGTTTCTAGTGGAATCCCGCTTTGGCCTGATCAACGTGTATCTGGTAGCCTTTGGGCTGGCAGCGACCATTCTGTTGCTGAGAGGTCTAGAAGACCAAGGTTGGCGACGGGCTGCTCACTTTGCTTGCTCCGGGATCCTGTTGGGGGCGGCAGCTTCGGTGAAGTGGAATGGCCTCTGGTTTACCTTCATGTTTGCTCTGTTGGGGATCCTCGTCTGGGGGGTGGTCTGGCTGCGCCCGCAGTGGATCCCACGGTTGGGCATTTTGAGCCAGATTCGTCATCTGCGCTGGTGGCACTATGCGTTCTGCTTCGTCCTCGCTCCGCTGGCCTTTTATGCCATTCAGTGGATCCCGCACCTGCAGCTGAATCCCCAACAGGGACTAACTCTGGATTGGAGCTGGACGGGCATCCAGAATTATTTCCGATCCCTGGTGCTCATCAACCAATCCATCTACGGCGGCCACATGGCAGCCCACCTGGTGGTGAACGAAGAGACCCCTGTTCACCCCTACTGCTCCACCAGCTTGCGATCCCTGGTGGCTTGGTTCCCGGCTTTGCGTCCTTGGCTGACTACGCCCTTGGCCTCGGCAGGAGCTTGGTCCTGGCCAATTCTGGGCCGCCCCGTGGCCTACTACTTCGGCAGTCAGGGCAACCTCTGGCAAGCTGTTCATGGCTTGGGCAATCCTTGGCTGTGGTGGCTGGGGACGGGATCCATCTTGGTGCTTGTCTGGCGAGGGATCCGCCACTTTCACGGTCTCGAAGCCTTCATTTTGATTGGCTATGCGGCCAATTACCTGCCTTGGTTTAGGGTCAGCCGCTGCGTTTTTATCTACCACTACATGAGCGCTCTGGCGTTTAGCACCCTAGCCCTGGCTTGGTTGGTGCTGCTGGGCTGGCAGAGCTATCGCCGCTTTTGGCGCGGGGCGAGCATCACGGCGGTGGCCTTGGTTTTGGCGTCCTTTGTCTTCTTTTTCCCCGTTTGGCTTGGCCTGCCCCTCAGTCCAAGCGGATTCTACGCCCGCATGTGGTTTCGCTCTAGCCCGGTGCCGCTGTTCTGTTTCAGCCCCCAATCCTGCCAACAGCCCCCGCTGCACCTGCCGCCCATCCCCGGCTTGAACTGGATCTAAGGGAGGCATGGTAAGCTTTGTGAAGTTTGTTTCGTGAAATGCGGCGCTCCGTTACCGAAAGATGGAGCGAGGTTCGCGAAACCCTTGTGGTGGAGGTAGTGGAAACGTCATGGCCCGATCTTGCCCGAGTTCTGCCAACTCTCCCCGCCGTCCACTGGCTTATTCAGAGCAAGCTGTCCCGGTTGGGGTGATCGGGGTAGGCAACATGGGCCAGCACCACACCCGCGTTTTCAGCCTGATGAAGGATGTGCGGGTCGTGGGGGTAGCGGATATCAACGTGGAACGGGGATTGGATGTGGCCAGCCGCCACCGCGTTCATTTCTATGAGGACTACCGCGATCTGCTGCCCCATGTAGCTGCCGTGGCCATTGCCGTGCCGACGGTTCTGCACCACGAGGTGGGTATGGCCTGCCTGGAGGCCGGGGTACATGTGCTGATCGAAAAGCCCATCGCTGCCAGCATCAGCGAAGCAGAATCGCTGGTGAACCGAGCTGCCGATTGCAATTGTATTTTGCAGGTGGGGCACATCGAGCGCTTCAGCCCTGTTTTCCAAAAGCTGGGCCAAGTCTTGCAAAGTGAAGAACCTCTGGCTTTCGAGGCTCACCGTCTCAGCCCCTATTCCGACCGCGCCAGCGATGTGTCGGTGGTATTCGACTTGATGATCCACGACATCGATCTGTTGCTGGAGCTGATCCCATCTCCCGTGACCCAGATTACCGCCAGCGGCAACCGCATCTCCAAGCTGGGCTACCTGGACTACGTCACGGCTACTCTCACTTTTGCCAACGGTGCCATCGCCACCCTCACTGCCAGCAAGGTCACCCACCGCAAGGTGCGCAAAATTGCCGTCCACTGCAAGAATGCCCTGGTGGAAGCAGATTTTCTCCACAACGAGATCTCGGTGTACCGCCAGGGATCCGTCGGCAGCACCAGCGACTACGGCCAAATGCCCTACCAGCGGGATTGTTTGATTGAGAAAGTCCACACCGACAATATCGACAAGCTGCATGCCGAACTGGAGCACTTCATCAATTGCGTGCGGGGGGGCAACCAACCTTCTGTGGGTGGGGAACAGGCCCTGAAAGCATTGAGGCTGGCCTCGGAGGTAGAGCGGATTGCTTTGGATGGATGTGCCTGGAGCGAAGCCAAGCCCCGCCGTAGTCTCCTATCCTAGTCTTTAACGCAAGCCCCAGATGGGGGCAGAGCCCTGTTGTTGGCCCATAGCCATTCCAGCATCAGGCTGGGGAAGAAAAAGCGACATTCGCGCCCGCGGAGTGCAGCTCTATTGACAGCTCCCCATTCGGGTGGCAGCTTTTCGAGCGAGCAATGGGGCTCCCACCAGACTCAGGCAAGAGGTGGCATCCACAGCTGTGAAATCGGGCACGCAAGCCCCGGCAGCAACGGCGAGTCCAATTCGAGTCCAATTCATCTTTCCCAAGCAAGTTTTGATCAACACCAACTGCCTTTGCTGACGCCGGTAGACTTCCACTTGTTGCTGTTGCCAGTCCACCACTCAATACTCCTGTAGCCCAAGCCGACTGTAAAGCTTGAGCTTAGTTTGCTTATCTTGGCCAATATTGCGAGCTCCAGGGCTCAGCACTTCTACCGCCGATTCTGGGGCACTGTGGAGTTTGCCATCCGCCCCTAACGCTGTTCTCAGCCGAGAGCGGCTTACCCACACCACATCAGGAGCCACATTGTTATCTTCGGCAAAAATCACTCCCGGAGCAGTGTTGGCCAATCTCAGGCCCGTTTTCTCACTCTATTCGCCTTTCAAATTTCTTCTAAGATGCGAAACTGCACATGGTTAATGGCCAGCTCCCCAATTGAGGCTTGGTCGGTGTTGATCGTCTCGAAAGGGATCCCTTTGGCGATCTCGGCATGGGTCCAGGGCAAGCCCATGAAGTAGCGCTGCGAATAGGGGCGCTCCCCCCGATCGTCGGGGTTCGACTCCATCGGCACCCAACCCCAGCCGGGCAGATAAAACTCAATCCACACGTGGTTGTACTGGGGAAACAGCGGGATCCCTTTCAGTTCTGGATGGGGAGGACATTTGTAGCGCCCCACCGTGCGGCAAGGGATTCCATTGAGGCGGGCCAAAGCCAACAGCACCCCCACATATTCGCCACAAGAACCGGAGCCACGCCGCAAAACCTCATCCGGCGGATCAATGCGAGAGGTGACCCGGTAGGAGAGCTTGTCGTAAACATAGGCCCGGATATTGAGCATTTTGCGCAGCAAGTTGGTCTCGCTGCCAACGGCCAGCCGCGCTGCCTCTCGGACAATCGAGGTGTCCATGGCCAGGTAGTCATCGTCCACCAAGTAGCGATCCCGCAGCTCCCTGGGCAAAACGGCAGCCTCTACATCCAGTGGATCGATGCAGTACTTGATACTGTAGAGATCCAGCACCGCCCGCCAGCCAAACAAGCGCACCTCATGGGCCCCCAGGGATCCCAGCGAAAACACCGCCACCTGTTGGCCAGATTGCTCTTCCACTTCAAACGGCAGACCTACCCAGTGCAGGCTGCGCACCCGTTGGCGAAGGCTGTTGCAGGGCAAGGCAATCCGCCAGACCAAATCGGGCAGGAAGCGCGGCTCTTCTTGGGCAATTTCTTCCACATAGGTCAGCTCCACCCGATAGCCGTGGGAGAGGGTGTAGGTGGCGCGTTCCCCCAGACGCTGGGGCTGAAAAACTACCGGACAGGCAATGGGGGAATCCTCGGCCTCGGTTCCACTGCCGCCAGAGGGGTCGGGGGAGCTAGGGGGATCCAAAGGCCGCAGGCGTAGGGGGGCCACCCAGGTTTTATCGCGCAGGGCCACCGACAAGGGATCTGGAGCGTTGGGGTTGTCGTGGATGTAGGCTTCTTCGTGGGCATAGGCCACCCAGAGTTGCCCCCGCCAATGGGCCAAGCCTGTCGGCCCAGGAGAAGGGGTGAGGATACGGGCCAGTTCTCGCCCGGTCTGGCGCTCCAGCACGTAGATCGTCTCTTCCACCCGATCGCTCACCCAGAGGTAGTCTCCCTGCACCGCAATCTGTTCTCGGCCAACCCCAGGGGCGGGCATCTCCTGCACAATAAGGCCACGGCTGGGATCCAGTTGCAGGATTTTTCCCCGTCGGTAGCAGGTGGCATAGAGGTAGCGGTTTCCCGTGTGGGGATCGCTCCAGAGGGCGATCCCTTCGATAGGGTAGGGGCACCTACACACTGGAAAGGCTTCCAGGGATCCCGGTTGCTGCAGAGCGGACATGGGAATGCGCAAGATTTGCCCCTCTTGCTCCCGACTGAGCCAAATCCACGCTTGATCCCCTTCTGACTCTACCCACAAACCGTAAGCGCCTTGGAAAGAATGGACATGGTGGGGGTTGAGCAGCAGGGTGTTGTGCTCTTGAATTTCCACCAAATAGCCCCTCACCCGATCCAAGCCCAACAGGCGATCTCCCCAGGTGGCCAAACCTTCCAAAGCAACCAGCCCCAGAGGTTGCAGAGGGGCCACAGTTCCCTGTTGCCGCCCAGATGGAGGCCACCAAGCAGGCTGGGATCCTCTTGCCGTGGAACCTAGATTTTTCAGAGCACCCAGATCATTTGCCGGATGGATGGCAACCATGAAGGCTTCCTTGCCTATGGATGAAGTTGACATGCTGGCGCGATCTGCACCAAGGCGGTACGACTGTCCAATATTTACTGTCCAACATTATTATGATGCGCCTCTTTTCAACCCCACACCCAAGGCTTCTCGACCGATGTATCCCTGCTAGTCTTGCCAGGACTGGAGAATGTTACGATGATGGCGGCTTTTTGGCCAGCAAGATAGAGCAGCGGTGGGGAGTGGTAGGGGATGGAGTTGGCCTTGGCAATTGGCGGCCTGGTGGCAGGGATCCTGGCCGGGGTGCTGGGCATTGGCGGTGGCGTGATCCTGGTGCCCTTACAGGTCAGCTTGGGGATCCCACCGGTTCAAGCTGCAGCCACCAGCAACCTTTCCATCGTTATGACCTCGATTGCGGGCAGCATCCAAAACTGGCGGATGGGCATGCTGGATCTGAAACGGGTGATCCTGCTGGGGATCCCAGCGTTGCTTACGGCTCAAGTAGGAGCAATTATCGCCAGTCGCCTTCCCAGCTATCTGCTGTTGGCAGCGTTTGGAGTGTTGCTGCTGGCCAACACTTACCTGGTGCAACTCAACAAAAAGGTGGTTATCCAGGCCCAAGAATTGGGGGCTGACGTCAGCAGTGCCGAGCACCTCAGCGGGACGGAGTCCTCAGGACAGATGTCTCCCTGGTTAGCCCGCGCCCTGACCGGTGGCGCTGCCGGTTTGTTGGCCGGGCTGTTTGGCATCGGCGGTGGGGTGATCCTGGTGCCAATGCAGATCCTGCTGCTGAAAGAGACGATCAAAGTGGCGATTCAGACCAGTCTGGGGGCCATTGTAATCACAGCAGTTGCTGCCACCGCCAGCCATGCGGGCCTCAGCGATTGGATCTGGAATGGCCTGGGGTTGGGGGACGGCACTATCCACCAAAATGTGCTCTGGATCCCTGGTTTGATCTTGGGGACAGGGGGGTTAATCGGTGTACAGATTAGCACACGCACCCTGCCCAAATTGCCCGATGAAACCGTCAGTCTGTTGTTTCGGGGCTTCCTGGCCATTCTTTCTCTTTACATTTTTTGGCAAGCCTGGCAAGGTTATCGAGCTCTGTGAAGTGATCCTGGTCTGCCTGAGCGCTCAAGACAGCAGTCCTTGGTCATTTCGATTCTACGTTGGACGTGCTTTCCCCTCAGAGGGCAGGGCTTTTGCTACTTGGGATAGATCCCCTTGTTTGCAGAGGTCATGCACAGGGTAGCTGCCGAAGAGCTTCAAGGTTTCAGCAATTGATTCCAGCGCCGCAACCACCTCGGCATCCAAATAGGGTTGGCCGATAGGGTTCTCCAAATCGACAAAAAAGACATACGTCCCTGCCGATTTTTTGGTGGGGCGCGACTCAATGCGAGACATATTCAGGCCTCGCTCCGCAAACACTTGCAGAGGTTTCAGCAGCGCTCCCGGCACGTTGTGGGGGAGGCTGAAGGCTAAGGAAGTATGGGATCCCCCCGGAGAAGCAGGATCGGCAGAGGTTTCACCCTGTTGACCGGAACGCGAGAGCGGCGCACGGCCAATAACCCAAAAGCGAGTGCAATTGTCGGGGTGATCGTTGATCGGGCAGGCCAAGACCGGCAGTTGGTAGAGGGTGGCAGCTCGTTCTGAGGCGATGACGGCGGCGCTGGGCTGCTCCTGCAGGCGATCCAATTCTTCGGTGGTCGAGCGGGTTGGGATCAAAGTGGCCTGGGGCAGATGGGATCTCAGCCAAGCCTGACATTGGGCCAAAGCTTGCGGGTGGGAGTAGACCTGCTCAATTTGCTCCAACCGCGAGGCACGTCCGATGAGGGCATGGCGAATGGGCAGGATCAGCGCCTGCCGGATCCCTAGCCCCTCCAGTTGCCAGAGGGCGTCTAAGGTCATCGAGACCCCCCCCTCCACCGAGTTTTCCACCGGCACCACCGCCCATTGTTGCTTGCCGACAGCTACCGCCTCTAGACAGGCGCTGATCGTTGGATAAGGCACTAAGGGGTGGGATCCCTGGCTGTGCAGGTGAGGCTGCTCAGGGCAGGCCAGCAAAGCTGCCAACTCTGTGTAGGTTCCAGCAGGGCCGAGGAAGGCCACTGGCGAAGGGGAAACGTTCGCGCTAGCGGAGCGCAGCTCCATCAGAGCCATTCCTTCAATTGTCGCTAGGGGCCAGTTCTAACTCTATCGTCTCGGCGTCGCGCAGCAGCAAAGGACATTCAGGTTCTGGGCAACGGGGATTGGCCGCCACCTTGTCCATGGCCTTCACCACCTCCAACCGGATCAGCCTCTGCAACTCCTGATCCGCTTGAATGGCTTCTAAAGTTCGGAGAGAGCCGTGAAAACTGGTGGCGTATCGAGGCTGGAGGTTGTTCAAAGCCAGGGCGGCAGCATCGTTACAGAATTTCTCGCAGAAGCAGTAGCGCTGTTGACTCTCCATCAGCAGGATTTCATTGACCATCTCCAGAACAGCCCGTTCCATTTGATTTTCCAGGCTCTTCAGAGGCTTATGTTGCTCCGCCATCGCTACCTCCCAATGGGAACCGAATCCGCCGCCAAGTCACTGTTTTCAGTGATCAGGAGTGCCCTCGATTACCTTCGATGCTGCTCTACTCTCTGTTGACAAGTCAAGTCAAGCCCTCTGCTGCCGACGCGAACAGCCTCTGGCCCGCTCCTATCCGTGCTTGAGGCAATCCAATCTGTCGTGTCAGGCATCATCAAAACCCAGAGAATTAACCAACACTCTTGGCAGACGGGCAGAAAGTCCACACAGCAACTCATAGGAAATAGTACCCAACTGATCGGCCCAATCCTGCACAGATAAACCCGCATTTGCCAGATTGGGGCCCAGCAGCTCCACCACATCCCCCACCTGGATATCCGGCCTCTCGGTTACATCCCACATACATTGATCCATCGTGATTGTGCCCACCTGTTGGATCAAGCCGCCGCGCACCCATCCTCGCAGCCAGCCGGAAAGCCGCCGTGGGATCCCATCCGCATAGCCGATGGCCAGAGTGGCAATGCGACTGGGGCGAGAGGTGATGTAGCGATGTCCATAGCTCACGCCAGTTTGAGCAGGCACAGTTTGGATGTGGGACAGCCGCGCCTTGAGCCGCAGAATTGGCTGCAGACCTGGCACCGGCAAGTGAGGGGCAGGGGACAGGCCATAGAGGACCAACCCCAAACGCACACGGGAGTAGTGGAGATGGGTTAAAGCACCGGCTGAGTTATCCAGATGCAGCGCCGGTAAGGGATCCCCGGCTTGGCGGATCTGTTCCACCACCTGGGCAAAGCGGGCGTGCTGCTGTTCCATGACTGGAGAATGGGGCTCGTCCGCCGTCGCCAAATGGGAAAACAAGCTACAGCCTTCCAGCTCCGGGATCCGACAAATCTGCCCCCACACGGCTGCTGCTTCCTTCCAGGGGATCCCCAAACGGGTCATACCCGTATCCACATTGACATGCACCGGGACGGGGCGCCCGGCCCAACGGGCTACCTGGCGCATCAGCGGGATTTGCTCTGCACAGGTGAGGCTGACCTCCAACCGGGCTGCCATGGCCTGCTGTAGTTCTGCCCAGGTATTCAAAGCTCCCAACACCAGAACCGGAGCCTGCAGCCCCGTTTGCCGCAACTCGATCCCTTCGGCCAGGGTGGCCACACATAGCCCCTTGGCCCCAGCCGCAACAGCCACGGGAGCCACCAACTGTGCTCCATGCCCGTAGGCATTAGCCTTCACCACCGCCCAGATCTCCGTATCCGGCGACAGGCGAGCCTGCAATAGCCGCAGATTTTCCCGCAACTGGGCCGCGTCAATTTCCACCCAAGCCCGACTGGTCAACAGCTCCAGGTCAATCGCGCAATCCAGCTCCGCCGAGGGATTTGCCCTCTGGGATCCATTCCCCTGCACTCCCAGAGCAGCTGCTCTCAAAGTGCCCTGCGCCGCCGGCGCGACCGGTTCTCGATTCACCGTTCACCCCCCACACCCAAAACCCGTCCTGATTAGATTTAGGTTTAGCGCAAAGTCCACTCCGGCGCCATCCACAGCAACGGCACGTCTGGGATCCCAACAGCCTCGTTGCTCTCCAACAGCCGGCCCAGCCAAGCGGCTTGCCTTTGCGAGGACAGTCCTTGGCTTAACAGGCGTCGCAGGACTCGTTGGAAGCCCTCTCCCTCACCCGCCGGCGACAAAGAGGGATCCCCGGTCATGCGCCGCAGATCCTCCACCGCCTCCGTGTACCCCCCCAAAGCATCCACCAAGCCCACCTCCACAGCTTGCGCCCCGGTGAAGATGCGTCCATCGGCCAATTGTCGCACCCGGTCTTCATCCAAGCTTTGCCGTCGCGCGATCATCTCTGCTTCCAGCACCTCATCTGCCTTTTCTGGCAAGTGCTGGCGTCCTTGGGCCACATCGCGAATGAACTGCTCGAGGGTATCCTCCACCAAGTTTTGCAGAAGGCGCTGCTCTTGAGGAGTGGCACTGCGGAAAGGAGAGAGAAGGTCTTTGTACTCGCCGGTTTTGAAGGTCTGCGGCTCTATGCCGTAGTTCTCCAGCAACTTACCAAAGCTGAGGCCGCTGATGATAACCCCTATGCTGCCGGTCAGGGTGCCGGGGTTGGCATAGATTTTGTCGGCAGCGCTGGCCACGTAGTACCCCCCACTGGCAGCAATGTTTTCTAGGATAGCGATCACCGGCTTGTCCGCCTCGTGCAGAGCAGTTACGGCACGGTAGAGTTCCTGGCTGGATCCCACAGCTCCGCCGGGACTGTTGATGCGCAGCAATACAGCCTTGACAGAGGGATCCCGTGCTGCCTCCCGCAACTGTTCCACAGGAGAAGTGGGCAGGCCTACCAAAGTCGAACCCCCTGGGCCGCCTATCGTTCCTTCCAGGGTGACCACCTCGATGCGCTCCGCCCCCCGTGCAGCCTCTAAGCCAACCCCGCCTCGGGTAGGCTCTGGGGCAGGGCGCGTGCCCCCGACAATGGCCGCAATAAGGCAGACGACCAGCAAAGAAGCCGCCAAAATGCGGTTAAGCTGAGTTTCTTGTGTCACAGGCCCCTCAATTGCCACTGACTCCGTTCTACCACCCCGCGGGCTTCCTGGGATGCCGGGCAACAAAAGGCTGAGGGCCGAGCAAACCCCACTGTTGCTTCTCCCCGGTTGAGCCATCCAAACTATTGACAAGGATCCTCCCCTTATCTAGTATGGGATCCCAGCACTTTTTACCAATAAGGCAGCTTCTACAGGCTGCAGGTGTAGAATGGAATAGAAAGTTGGATCCTTGAGCGGATTCTGACCTGAAGCAAAGTAAATCGGGGCTTTAGCTCAGTTGGTAGAGCACTTCAATGGCATTGAAGGGGTCAGCGGTTCAAGTCCGCTAAGCTCCATTGATTGTGAGTTGGTTATGATCCAACAGCATCCAAAGCCTGGAGAGTTTCCGGCAGGCCAGGGTTCTGGGACTCTTCAACCCTGGAACCTGCGAAGCTCACCAAGACGGTTAGCCCCGGCGAATTGACAGGCCAAAGGTTCGCCAGCAAGAACCAGGAGCAAAAAAACAGCAGTGGAACAAGGGATCCCCAGCCTTTCCCACAATTCACACCGATGGTGATATCGCTCCGTTCCAATCCAATGTCTTCGACCCAGCAATCTGTGGCCTCGTGGGAAACAGGCAAGGCATAGCGGCAAACCCGGTCATGGTTGCCCCTCTCCCTGGCGGCGGATCAAGAAGCGGATTTCCTGAAGGAGAACCTCAAAGCGTTGATCCGATTCAGCCTGCCGCTGCCTCAATTCTCTCAGCTCCTGCCGCAATTCTCGCACTTCCTGCCTTAACTCCAGGACGACTTCGGCGAGACGCCCTGAAAGGGTCTGCAAGGCAAGCTGAGCATCGGTAACCTTGGCAACTGTATCAGCCACCTTGGTCACAGCTTCGGCCAACTGGACAAATCGCGTCTCAATCTCCTCATTGGTCATGGCCGGGTGTGTCTTGCTTGGCTAATGATCAGCTCATTCTACCCTGCACGGTATGGAGTGTCACTGATACATTCACACTGAACTCTCCTGAACATGGTTCAGGAAAGAAGCGATCGCATCC
>NZ_JANSIM010000230.1:0-24904 GCF_047502655.1 Synechococcus sp. R5-12
CCTGCGGCTATGGTGCGGGCCTCCAGCCCGAAAATTTGGTGAAAGCCCCGATCCCGTTCGTGTCAGCAGTGCGGAACATTTTGGCCAGGCCCGCCGTTAGAGGACAAAGTTAACCAGCTTTTTCGGCACCACCACCACTTTTTTGGGTGTTGCCCCCTCCAGGTATTTCTGCGCTGCTTCTGACCGAAGGGCCAACTGTTCCTGCTCCTCCGGCGTTACCTCGGCAGGGGCCTCAAACGAGCCGCGCAATTTGCCGTTCACCTGAATCACAATGGTCACCGTGTCGGCCACCAGCGCTGCCGGGTCATAGCTGGGCCAAGACTGCCGATGCACCGAGTCTGCGCCCCCCAGCGCCTGCCACAGCTCCTCCGCAATATGGGGGGCAAAAGGCGCCATCAGCAACACCAGCGTGCGGATCCCCTCTGCATAAACCGGCGAATCCGGGATCCCGGCCTCCCCCAGAGCATTGCTCAGCTTCATCAGCTCGGCAATGGCAGTGTTGAATTGATAATCGTTTTCCAGATCTTCGCTGACTTCCTTGATGGCGGTGTGGATGGCCCGGCGCAGATCTTTTTCCGCCTTGGTCAGGGATCCCACCTCGACCTTGGCCGGCAACAGCTCTGGGGCCCCGCTCTGCAAGGACTCCGTCCCGCTACCGCGAACGACAAACTCGTACACCTGCCGCCAGACGCGGTTGAGAAAGCGAAATTGCCCTTCCACGTCGGCATCGTCCCACTCCAGATCCTTCTCCGGCGGGGCCTTGAAGAGGATAAACATGCGGGCCGTATCCGCCCCGTAGTGGGCCAGCACCTCCTCGGGATCCACGCCGTTGCCCTTGGATTTGGACATGGTGGCATAGATCACTTCCAGGGGTTCGCCGGTCTCCGGATCTGTGGGGTTGTCGGGATCCTTCACCAGAGCTGCCGGGATCCAGCGATCCTTGCCGGACTTGTTGGGGTTGTAGTAGGTGCGCCCTTGCACCATCCCCTGGGTGAGCAGACGCGAGAACGGCTCGTCAAAATCCAGCAGCCCCCGATCCCGCAACACCTTGGTAAAAAAGCGGGAATAGAGCAGGTGCAGGATGGCGTGCTCAATGCCACCCACATACTGATCCACCGGCAGCCAGGCGTTCACCTGGTCTTTGCGGAAGATCTCTCGGTCGTTGCGGGCATCGCTAAAGCGCAGGAAGTACCACGACGAGCAGACAAAGGTGTCCATGGTATCGGTTTCCCGGCGGGCTTCCGCGCCACAGGTGGGGCACTTCACCTTCACCCAGTCCTCCAACTGGGCCAACGGGGATCCCCCTCGCCCCGTCAGCTCCACCTCCTCCGGCAAGAGCACCGGCAGATCCTCCTCCGGCACCGGCACAATGCCACAGTGGGGACAATGGATCACCGGGATGGGACAACCCCAGTAGCGCTGCCGCGAGATCAGCCAATCCCGCAGGCGGTAGTTGATCTGCTTTTCCCCCAGCCCCTGGGCTTCCAGCCAGGCGATGGCTCTTTCCACGCTTTGCCCTGGGCCTTTGCCCACCGGGATCCCGTCTAGGGGGCCAGAGTTGATCATCACCCCTTCCCCCGTCCAGGCAGCCTGCAGTTCTGAGGACTCCGTCCCGCTGGCGCGATCCGTCGAGGATAAAGAACCCTCTGGCGGCTGCACCACCCGCTTGATGGGCAGGCCAAACTTGCGGGCAAACTCGAAGTCCCGTTGGTCGTGGGCGGGCACGGCCATGATGGCCCCCGTACCGTAGCCCATCAGCACATAGTCGGCAATCCAGATGGGGATTCGCTCTTGGTTGACGGGGTTGATGGCGTAGGATCCCGTCCAAACCCCCGTTTTTTCCCGGTCTTCGGCGCTGCGCTCGATCTCGCTGCGGGCAGCGGCCTGGGCTTGATAGGCTCTGACGGCCTGCAGTTGCTCGGCAGTGGTGAGCTTGTCCACCAAGGGGTGCTCCGGCGACATCACCATGAAGGTGGCCCCCCAGAGGGTATCGGGCCGGGTGGTGAACACTGCCAGCTCGTCCCCTGCCTCGGTTTTGAAAATCACCTTAGCCCCCACCGATTGGCCGATCCAGTTCTCCTGCATGGTGCGCACCCGCTCCGGCCAGCCGGAGAGCTTTTCCAGATCCGCCAGCAGTTGGTCGGCATAGGCGGTGATTTTGAAAAACCACTGCTTGAGCATGCGCTTTTCCACCAGGGCGCCGGATCTCCAGGAACGCCCCTCCGCATCCACCTGCTCGTTGGCCAACACCGTCTGATCCACCGGATCCCAGTTCACTGGCGCTTCCTTCTGGTAGGCCAGGCCGGCCTTGAAAAATTGCAGGAAGAGCCACTGCGTCCACTTGTAGTAGTCGGGGGCGCAGGTGGTGATCTCCCGCTCCCAGTCGTAGGACAGGCCCAACCGCTGCAACTGATCCCGCATCTGGGCAATGTTTTGGTAGGTCCACTTGGCCGGTGGGATCCCCCGGTCGATGGCGGCATTCTCCGCCGGCAGGCCAAAGGCATCCCAGCCCATCGGGTGCAGCACTGCGTACCCCTGCATTCGCTTGTGGCGGGCAATTACATCGGTGATGGTGTAATTGCGCACATGCCCCATGTGCAGGTTGCCGCTGGGGTAGGGGAACATAGACAGGGCATAAAATTTGCGGCTCCCGTCCTTCAGCTCTGGGGTGCGATCCAGCCCAATTTCACGCCAGTGGGCCTGCCACTTGCTCTCGATGGCCTGGGGATTGTAGCGCGCGTCCACGGTTCGATGCTCCTGGGAAAAAAGCGCATACGCTGGGAGATAGAAGCATTTTGACATACTCCCCACGCCAGTGCTCTCAAGCAAGGAACGGGATCCCTATTGGCGCTGACAAACCGACAAGCAGGGATCACAAGCAGAGATCAGTAGGTTTCTTCGTGCCACCTGTCTGCTTTCTTCAGTTCCTTCTGGAACTTGCTCCAATCCTGACCGGCTTGTTCGGCCAAAGGCCCCATGACGTTGTTGATCCCGTCCTCCATCCCCTTGAGGCCGCAGATGTAGGTGTAGGTGTTGGGCTGTTGCAGCATCTCCCACAGCTCGGCGCCGTACTCGGCCATGCGGTTTTGCACGTACATTTTCTTGCCATCGGGGGTCTGTTGCTCGCGGCTGATGGCGTAATCGACGCGGAAGCGATCCCCGTACTGGGCTTTCCAAGCCTCCAGATCCCCGTGGTAGAGCAAGGTGGAGGTGGTGGGCACCCCAAAGAACAGCCAGATCTTGCCCTGATAGTTGGGATCCTCTTCAAACAGGTGCTTGATGAAAGCGCGAAAAGGAGCAATGCCGGTGCCGGTGGCGATCAAAATCAGGTTGGCGTTCTCATCTTCGGGCAGTAGGAAGGTTTTCCCCGATGGCCCCGTGATCATCACCTCGTCGCCTGCCTTCAAATCGGTGAGGAAGCCGGAGCAGACCCCCACCCCCGGCTGGCCTGTCTCTCTATCGACATATTCAGCCCGCTTCACGCTCAAAGAGACGGTGCGCCCCTCGCCATCATCGCCAAAGCGGGTGGAAGCAATCGAGTAGAGGCGGGGCTTGTGGGGCTTGCCCTTGGCATCTTCGCCAGGAGGGATAATGCCAACGCTTTGCCCTTCTAGGTAGCGGTAGTTGGGATCCGGCAAGCTGAGCACAATGTGCTTGGTCAGTCCGGGTGCTCCTTCACCGACAATGGAGTAGGTCTCCACGCAGTGGCCGATCAAGGGGGCGTTGGGACGATACAGATTGACGACAACCTCTCGCTTTTCTGCGCTGGCAACCATAACCGTGATCTGCTCCTGGCTCTGGGAGGAAATGAGTTTACAGATAGCAAACACCATAGCAGCCCGGCTGCTCAAACGGAACTTGCCAGAAGAACAGCAGACGACCTTCGCCAGCCCCCCAGGCCGTCCTGAGAGCGGCAACCCCGGAAAAATAATCCCGGCCAAGCTCATCGGCCAAAAATATGGATTTTTTGTTAAATTGTTGCTTAGGGTGCCCACCTCTCTGGCCCACAAGCGGGTTGTGAGGTAACGGCTTCATTTGGTATCATGCAAGGCCGTAACAGTTGGTAACTTTTTAGAGCCTTTTTCTCAGTTTTGCCCTGCCCGTCCCCAAGGAGTTCCCATGGCAAGCAGTCCTGATCGTGTTGTGATGATTGGTGTCGCCGGAGATTCTGGCTGTGGCAAGTCCACCTTTTTACGCCGGCTGGGGGATCTATTTGGCCGGGATCTGATTACCACCATCTGTCTGGATGACTATCACTCCTTGGATCGCTACCAGCGCAAAGAGAAGGGCATCACGGCGCTGGATCCCCGCGCCAACAACTTCGACCTGATGTACGAGCAGGCCAAGGCGCTCAAGAACGGCCAAAGCGTGATGAAGCCCATCTACAACCACGAGACGGGGCTGATTGACCCACCGGAGCTGGTGGAGCCCAACCGCATCATCGTCCTGGAGGGGCTGCATCCCATGTATGACGAGCGGGTGCGCCAGCTGCTGGACTTCAAGGTGTACTTGGATCTGGCCCCAGAGATCAAGATTGCTTGGAAAGTGAAGCGGGACATGGCGGAGCGGGGCCACACCTACGAAGATGTGTTGCGCTCAATCGAGGCTCGCCGCCCGGACTTTGAAGCCTATGTCGATGTGCAGAAGCAGTACGCCGATGCCGTCATTGAGGTTTTGCCTACCCAGTTGTTGCCGGAGCTGGATCCAGAGCACAAAGTACTGCGGGTGCGGCTGATCCAGCGGGAAGGGGTGAAGTACTTCGACCATGTTTATCTCTTTGACGAAGGCTCCACCATTGATTGGATCCCCTGCGGCAAAAAGCTGACCTGTTCCTACCCAGGGATCCGCCTTCACTACGGCCCTTCCACCTACTTCGATCACCCAGTCTCGATTCTGGAGATCGACGGCACCTTCGACAAGCTGGAAGAGGTCATCTACATCGAGAACCACCTGAGCAACCTGTCCACCCGCTACTATGGCGAGCTGACGGAACTGTTGCGCAAGCACTCGGAATACCCGGGATCCCGCAATGGCTCTGGCCTGATCCAGGTCATCGTGGGCCTGAAGCTGCGCGCCCTTTACGAGCAAATTCGGGCAGAAGCCAAAGAGCTGGCGGTGGCTTCCTAGTGTTTGCCCCGCTTAGAGGATCCCTTCGGTAAAGTGTTGGTGCAGGTCGGCTGACCCAGCATAGGTCGGCAGTAGGGCTTCGGTGTATGCAGGGATTCCAGTTGGAGATCTTTCCGGAGGGCCCCGTCTTAATCCAACGGGCCATCGAGATTTGGCAAGGTCGGTCAGCCGCTGCCATTCGCGAGCGGGGACGCTTTACGGTGGTCTTGGCCGGGGGAAGCACCCCCAAGAAGCTGTATGCTGCCCTGGCCCAAACCCCAGGGATCCCTTGGCAACAAACCTGGCTGTTCTGGGGAGACGAGCGCTATGTTCCCCCGGATCACCCTGAGAGCAACTACCGTATGGTACGAGAAACCCTGCTGCAGCAGATCGGGATCCCGGCGGCTCAAGTTTTCCCTATGCCCACCCAAGCGGGGGATCCCCTTCGCGATGCTGCCGAATACGAGGCCACCCTACGGCAGATTTTCGGTCCAGAGTGCCCTTCTCTCGACCTGGTATGGCTGGGGGTGGGGGAAGACGGCCACACAGCTTCCTTGTTTCCCGACACCGCCGCTCTGCAGGTGCAGCACCGCTGGGTGACGGTGGGGCAAAAAGGGCAGGAGCCGCGTCTAACCTTGACCTATCCCGTCCTCAATCAGGCAGCCCAGGTGGTGTTCCTGGTAACCGGAGCGAACAAAGCCCCCATCGTGAAAGAGGCGCTGACCACCGAGGCCCACCTACCCTGCCAGCGCGTAAACCCCAGAGGACGGCTGCTGTGGTTGCTGGATGCGGCGGCAGCGGCTCAACTGCCCCTGCCCTGTGTCCCGCTGCTCAGCTAAACAACAGGCGGGCTAACTGCCGATGGGATAGGATCCCCAGGCCCACCGCCCCCAAAATCATCCCAGCCCATTCCAGTGGCCACAGGTTTGATAGCCCCAGCGGCCAACGCACCAGGTTTCATGGGTCGAGAACCGGCGGGGCAGGGATCCCTCAGGGGGTACCGGGCAAATTCTTCAGTACTGGAATCACCAGCTCTTGGACGGGCAGCGCTACGGGCTGGGCGGAGTCACTGCTCAGGGAGCTGGATGGCGCAGAAGGAGAAGAGCTGGGGATCTCGCCCATGGGCCGCAGTTGCCAGCGGATGATCTGCTCGCCGCGGTAAAAGGTAACCAACAACTGATCCCCTTGCGATTGAATTTGCCAAGTGCCATCGCCGCTGGTTACCGAAATATGGCCGCCGGAAAAGGGTGCATCCAAAGCCGGCCCCGATTGGCTCCAGATACGCCCGCCACCCGTTTCCAAGATCAATTGCACCGTCGCCCCCTGCCCCTGGCCGCTCAAAATTTGGCCGGTTCCGCTCCAAACTCGGGTTTCCGTCTGAGCCACGGCGGGTTGCCCAAGCTGCAGAACCACGAGCAACAGCCCTGCCCAGCTCCAGTGATTTCGCAGCCTCCCTCTCCCATCAGGGAAGAAGGAAGAAGAGCGAGAGAAACAAGCCATTGCACTCACGTTGATACCACGCGCCGCGATAGGACTGAAACAGACGAAGAAGAAGGCGAAAAGGTGTCGCAGGAAGCAATCCCTTACACAGTTTTTTTCACAGCTCGCTGAAAGCCTTTGGGATCCCTCTGCGCTCTCTTGGCTCTGGGTTAAGCCTGCTGCCGGAATCCGCCCTCGGCTTGATCCCAATCTAGCAATCTCCATACCCCCAGCCAGGATGTAACCTGAGGCTCTAGCTGCGGGGATCCCCAGCAACTGTTTCGTCAATGCGCAGAGTCAAGACCCAGAGTGCCTCCGCCGCAATCGTAAGCCTCACTACTTGAGAGAAAGGAAACGCTCCAGAGCTGCCACCATTGCCGGTGGCCAACGGCGGACGGTTTTCACCCATTCCAGGTCGGCGTAGCGGGGATCCAGCCCTTGCACAGCCACCCAATGACTTTCGGCCTCTCCTTGCCGACCCTGCGCCCAAAGGATGGCACTGAGAGCAGCCCGCATATCTGGAAACTTCGGGTACTTGCGCACCAGAGCCCGCATCAAGCGCAGAGCAGCTTCTGTTTCACCCACCTGGTAGAGGCTCAGAGCATAGTTGGCCTGAGCGAAGGCGTAGTCGGGAGCCAGTTCTGTAGCGCGGCGGTAGTCAGCCAAGGCCTGTTGCCATTGGCCCAGCCCTGCTTCCGCATTGCCACGGTTGTTGTAGGCTGCCGCATCGTTGGGATCCAACTGCAACACTCGTTCGTAGTCTGCAATCGCCTCCTGCCACCGCCCCAGCCCCTCCAGAGCAGTTCCTCGATTTAGATAGGGATCCGGCGCCTCAGGGGCCAAACGAATGGCCTCAGCATAATCCTCCAGAGCTGCCTGCAGTTGGTGCAAGCTGACACGGGCATTGCCCCGGTTGCTCCACAGGGCTGGATTATCAGGCTGGATCTGCAACAGTTGAGTCCACAGGGCTTCCGCCTGGGCAAAATCTCCCCTCTGAGTAGCCGCAAAGGCCTCCTCAAACAGTCGATCGATCTCGTGATCTACCCTGTTGCTCGCTGCCGTTGCCACCACACCCGATCCAGGCCAGATAGGGATCCCCAACCAAAGCAGCAGCCCCAGCAACAGAGCCGAGAGGACATTGGAGACAGACTTCATGGCCGCCAAAACCACCTCAGATGGGGTGTTTCCACCTTAAGCCATCGCCGCAGGGGGTCTGATGGTTAGCGCGCCCTGGAGGACTCGAACCCCCGACATCCGGTTTTGGAGACCGACGTTCTACCAACTGAACTAAGGACGCATTGGCCTAGGGTCACACCCGCTTACCCAGTGTAGCAGGTACACCCACCTTTCAAAGAAGCTGTTCCTTGCTATCCGCACTCTCTGTCTTGGCCTTGATACGAGTGGCTTTGCCCACCCGATCCCGCAAATAGAACAGCTTGGCCCGACGCACTTTACCCCGCCGCAGCACCTGAATCGACTCGATGCGCGGGGAGTGAATGAGGAAAACCCGCTCCACACCGATCCCTTGGAAAACCTTGCGCACCGTAATGGTGCGGTTGATACCGGAGTGGCGCATGGCAATGACCGTGCCCTCAAAGGCTTGTACCCGCTCCTTGCCCCCCTCTTGGATGCGAACTCCCACCCGTACCTGATCGCCAACCCGAATCTCCGGCAGATCCGACTTCATCTGGGCAGCTTCAATGGAGCGGATGATCTCCTCAGCGTTGATGCGAACGTTCATGGCTTTCCCGCGCTACCGGCAGTCAATCATCGTAGCAATCGTCCCTGTTTTTTGTACAGAGCTGGCCGAATAGACCTCAAGAGGCGGGAGACTGTGTTTACGCTTCCCCCATTTTTCCAATAGGCTAGACAAAGATAAAGCTTTTGTTACAAACGGGAGACTTTTGTGATCCTGCACACCGATGAGCCCAAGACGGGATCCCTGTCTACTCCCAGGCCTGCAGATCAGCCTCTGCCCCAGAGCAAACCCCGCCCCAAGAGATTTCCCTTCGGTTGGATGCTCTTGGGCTTGCTGTTGGCTGGCCTAGGGGGCAGCGGTCTCCTGATCCAGCGTCAGCTGCAGCAGCAGAGGGCAGAACGGCTGGAAAGATTGACGGTACCGGTTCAAGTGGTGGATCTGACCCAACGCCTGCGGGTGAGCGGCCAGGTGCAGCCGCTCCGCCAGGTGAATGTCAGCCCTCGCGAGTCGGGTCGCCTGGCGGAACTGTTGGTGGATCAGGGAGATGAAGTGGTGGCAGGGCAGTTATTGGCCCGGATGGACTACGGCGATCTCGCCAGTGGCATTCGCCAAGCCCAAGCCCGCATTCAAGAGCTGCAAGCCCGTCTAGCGGAGCAACAGGCCGGAGAGCGCCCCCAGGTGATCGCGGCGGCCCAGGCCAGGGTGGATGCTGCCCGGTCGCAGGTGGACTTGGCCCAGAGGGAGTTGGAGCGCATTCAGGCCCTGGTGCAGGCGGGGGTGATAGCCCGCAGCGAGCTGGATCAACGCTCGGCCCGCCTGGAACAAGCACAAGCGGATTTACGAGCTGCCCAACAGGAGCTGGAGCGATTGCAACTGGGGAGCCGCCCGGAAACCCTACAGCAAATTCAAGCCCAAATTGCCCAGGCACAAGCCGAGCTGGCCCAACGGCAATCCCGGTTGGCTGACACCGAAGTCCGCGCCCCCTTTTCCGGTGTGGTGGTGCAGCGCTTTGCCGAGGTGGGATCCTTTGTAGCTCCCACAACAGCAGCTTCCGATGCCACCGCAGCTTCTTCCAGTTCCATTTTGGCGCTGGCTCAGGGAATTGAGGTGCGGGCAGAAGTGCCAGAAGCCCAGATTGCCCAGGTGCGGGTGGGTCAGCCGGTGGAGATCCGCTCCCTGGCCTACCCCGACCGCCTGGTGCAGGGGCGGGTGAAGCGGATTGCACCCGCTACGGTGGTGGTGCGAGAGGTAACCGTCTTTCGGGTCTTCGTTGAACCGGAGCCTGGGGCCGACTTTTTGCGCACCGGCATGACTGTTTCGGTGGATTTCATTGGGGATCCCCAGCCTCAGGCTCTGACGGTGCCCTCAGTGGCTATCCTCCGGGAGGAAAGCCAGGAAGGCGTGCTCCTGCTGGATCCCCAAAGCCGGCAACCTGTCTATCGCCGCGTGGAAACGGGCATCACTCAGGGTGGAGTTACCCAAATCCTCTCTGGTCTGCAGGCAGGGGATCGGGTCTTTACTGCCCTGCCTCCTGGGGTGAACCTAGAGACTTTGATTAAAAGAGCGGAGCAACAGCCATGAGCCTGGCAACGGCGGCCAAAATGGCCTGGCAAATGGTGCGACGGCATCGCCTGCGCACGGGGTTGAGCATGCTCGGGATCCTCATCGGCAATGCGGCGGTGGTGGCCATTGCCGGATTTGGCTACGCCGCCCAAGAGATGGCGGTGGATCAATTTCGCTCTCTGGGCACCAACTTGCTGATCGTCTTTTCGGCCAACTTGGGCCTGGTCGATGCCGGCAACATCCGCCCCCTCACTTTGGAGGATGTGCGAGCCATTGCTGCGGAAGTGCCTGCCGTGTCAGCAGCCGTCCCCAGCCTGGGCACCAATGTGCGCGCGGTGCGAGGTGGAGTGGATCGCCGCTATGAGGCCACCGGCACTTGGCCGGAGTACTTGTCGGTCTTGAACCTGGAGATCGAGGCAGGCCGCTTTCTCTTGCCCTCCGACATCGAGGAACAGCGCCCGGTGGTGGTGCTGGGCAGCGATGCCGCCAGCCAGTTGTTCGGCCTGGACCCTGCCGCTGCCATTGGGGAGACCGTCCTACTGAACAACTTGCCCTTCGAGGTGATCGGCACTTTGCGCTCGAAGCCGACGGTGTTTGGCAACAGCGATGCCGGAGTGTTTCTGCCGGTGGACGTGGTGGCCAATCGGTTGGTCGGGCGGCGTTCCCCCTACGGCACAGAGCTGACGGCGATTTTCGTCTCGGCCCGCTCTGAAGCCGATCTGCCTGCTGCCGAGTTCCAAATCCGCAACCTGCTGCGCCAGCGGCACCAATTGGTGGGAGAAGATGACTTCATCATCCGCAACCAAAAGGTGCTCCTGGATGGGTCGGCCAGGATTTTGAGCCTGCTGCGGGTGCTGCTGACGGGCACGGCGGCCCTCTCCCTGCTGGTGGGAGGGGTGGGGATCATGAATGTGATGCTTATCTCGGTTGCGGAACGCACCCATGAGATCGGGCTGCGCAAGGCGATCGGGGCCGATAGCCGCCAGATTTTGCAGCAATTTGCCGCCGAAGCGATTTTCATTGCCGTGACCGGGGGGGTGCTCGGGATCCTCCTCAGCAGCGGCCTGCTGGTGGCGGTGCAGGTGTTCACCCCCTTGGCCACCCAAGTCGATGGGGTGGCAGTGGGAGTGGCGTTCTCCCTTTCCACTGGGATTGGGCTGGTCTTCGGCATTTTCCCGGCCCGCAAAGCGGCGCAACTGGATCCCATTGAGGCCCTGCGGGCTTAGAGCTCGTATCCAAACAGGCGGGGATCCGCCGGCTGCCCATCGAGATCCGCCAGGCCATATTCTGCCCAGCGGCGATCCACCAAGCGGGCCACCTCTGGATCTGGAGCAAGGGGCTCCCGCCAGGGAGCATCGGTTTCCGGGGGGATCTTGGTGGTGGCATCAATGCCCATCTTGCCCCCCAGACCCCGTTTTTCGGTGGCAAAGTCCAAGGTGTCAAAGGGGTTGTCCGCCAGAATAAACACATCCCGCTGCGGATCCACCCGCGAACACAGACACCAGAGCACCTGCCGTGGATCTCGCACATTGATATCCTTGTCCACCACGATCACAAACTTGGTGTAGCTAAATTGGGGCAGGGCGCTCCAAAAAGCCAAAGCCGCCCGCCGCGCCTGGCCAGGGTAGGCCTTGTCGATGGAGAGGATGGCTGCTTTGTAGCCCAGCGCCTCCATCGGCAAAAAGAAATCTACAATCTCCGGCACCTGCTGCCTGAGGATGGGGGTGTAGATGCGGTTCAGGGCCAGCGCCATCATGTCGTTTTCTTTGGGGGGCTTGCCGCTGAAGGTGGTGAGATAGATGGGATCCCGGCGGTGGGTCAAGCAGTGGAAGCGAATCAGAGGGGCCTGCTCGTTGCGGGGGCCATAGTAGCCGATGTGATCCCCGGCAGGCCCGTCGGGGGCCACTTCCCCAGGGGTGATGGTGCCCTCCAAAACGATCTCAGCATGGGCCGGCACCTGCAGATCCACCGTTTTGCACTGGGCCAGGTGCAACCCTTCTCCGGCGTAGAGACCGGCAAACAGCCACTCCGACAGATCCACCGGCAGGGGTGTGGCCGCCGCCAGAATCACCACCGGATCCACCCCCACCGCCACCGCCACCTCCAACTTTTGGCCCAGGGCCGCCGCTTTGCGCAGATGCCGAGTCGCCCCCCGCACCGACAGCCATTGCACCGTCATGGTGGTGCGGCTTTGCAACTGCAGGCGGTACACCCCCACGTTGGGGATCCCGTTTTCCGGGTCTTTGGTGACCATCAGGCCCAAGGTCAGCACCCGTCCGGCATCGCCGGGGTAGACCCGCAACAGGGGCAATTGGGTGAGATCCACTTCCTCTCCCCGCCGCACCACCTGCTGACAGGGAGGGATCAGATCCCGGCTGGGTTTAGCTTTGAGTACGCTAAACAGAGCTTGTCCCAACTCCACCGCCTGGGCAAAGGTTTTGGGGGGCCGTGGCTGGTAGAGCAAGGCCAATTTTTTCCCCAAGGTCTCCAGCTCCTGCGGCTGCTCCATCCCCATCGCCCAGCAAATGCGCTCCACCGTGCCCAGGGTGTTGATGAGCAGCGGCATTGAGGATCCCTTCACCCGCTCAAACAGCAGCGCCGGCCCCCCGCAGGCCAAGAGGCGATTGGCAATCTCGGCAATTTCCAGATCGGGATCCACTTCTGCCGAAATGCGGCGGAGCTGACCACGGGATTCCAGCAGAGCAATAAAACGGCGTAGATCTCTGGGCATGAAAGGGAACCTAAGGGCTTACTTGTCGCGATTGAGGGCTAACCCGCTCATGAAGGGCTTCTGCAGCGCAATAAACACCAGCAGCGGCGGGATACTGGCGATGATCGCTCCCAGCATCATGGGGCCATAGGAGGCCGAGCTATCCAGATTGAGCAGGGATTGCAGCCCCACCTGCACCACTTGTCGCTCTCGGCCTTGCACGATCAAGCGGGGCCACAGGTACATATTCCAAGCGTAAACGAAGTGAATCACCGCCTGCGCCCCGATGGCGTTCCAGCTCAAGGGGATCAGCACCTGGGTGAGAAATTGCAGCGGGTTGGCCCCGTCCAGTTGGGCCGCCTCCGCCAGCTCGCGGGGAATGTTGGAAAAATGCTGGCGGAACAAAAACGTGGCCGTGGCGCTGGCCAGAAAGGGCACGATTAAAGCGTAGTAGGTGGATCCCCAGCCCAAGTTGGTGACCAACCGCAGCAGGGCAATGATCAAGATTTCTGTGGGCATCATCAGCGTGATCAGCACAAAGCCAAAGGCCAGCCCTTTGCCCGGAAAGCGGAAGTACACAAAGGCCAGCCCGGCTAGCAGCGACAAAACCGTCTTGCCCACGGTGATCGCCACCGCCACGATGGTGCTGTTGACCATGTAGTGGCCCAAGTGCCGCGCCACCATCACCTGATGCCAGTTGAAGGCAAAAGAGGAGCCAAAGGTCAATTGATAGCGGAACACCTCGGCATTGTTCTGGGTGCTCACGATCAGGGCATACAACACCGGAAATCCCAGAACCAAGCAGGCCAGCACCAGGCCCAAATGCACATACCAACGCTCCGGGATCCAGCGCCGCCAACGCCAGGGAGAAGGCTCCACCCGAGTTGAACTGGGCTGGGCTACTTGAGATCGGGGATCCTGCAACAGTTGGGCCATGGCACCTCCGGACAGCAAACGCTGATGAGCAGATGGAGTTTCTGGGTCGATCTTCGGCTTCTCTTGTGAGGATAATCTGCCAGAGTTAAGGGCAACCTAAGGAAGACCGGTCGCGTTAGCGGTGCAAGCACCTCTGCCCAGACTTGCGAGTGCTTTCACCGGCGATGGGGAAACGGGTAGAGTAGAACAGCAGTATCTGGATAACCCAAGAGAGGATCCCATGACTCGAGGCTTTGGCCCCTTCGGCAAAATCCAAGAAGCGCTCAAGAAAGCCCAAGAGGTGCGCGATGGCGCCCAAAGGCTGCAAAAAGAGCTAGAGGAGATGGAGATCGTCGGCGAAGCCGGCAATGGGCTGGTGAAAGTGACGGTCAACGGCAACCAAGAACCTCTCAAAGTCTCTCTGGATCCCCAAGTGCTCCAGGAGTCGGTGGATGTGGTAGAAGACTTGCTCCTGACAGCAATGGTGAACGCCTACACCCAATCTGCTGAGACGATGCGCAAACGCATGGAAGAGCTGACCGGAAACATCAGTCTGCCGGGGTTGGGACTGGGTTGAGCCCCACTTGCTTAACCCCGCTTGCTTAACTCTGTATGTACACTCGCCCCTTGGCTCGCCTCATCGAAGAGCTGCAACGGCTGCCCGGCATTGGCTCCAAAACCGCTCAGCGCCTAGCTCTCCACTTGATCAACCGGCCTGCCGGCGAGATCGAGGCCCTGGCCAAAGCCCTGCTGGAAGCCAAGCAGACGGTTCGGCACTGTTCCATCTGCTTCAACTGGTCAGCGGAGGATCCCTGTGAGATTTGCCGTTCGCCACAGCGGGATCCCTTGCTGTGGTGCGTGGTGGCCGACGTCAAAGACTTGATTGCGATGGAGCGCACCCGCGAGTTCAAGGGGCTTTACCACGTTTTGGGTGGCCTCATCTCCCCCATGAACGGGATCGGGGTCGATCAACTGCACATCCGCGAGCTGGTGGCTCGGGTGGCACGGGAAAAACCGCAGGAGCTGATCTTCGCCCTCAGCCCCAGTGTAGAGGGAGAGGTGACCATGCACGTGGTCAAGGATTACCTGAAGCCAGTTGCCCCCACCTTGCGCATGACCCGCCTGGCCTTCGGCCTGCCCATGGGATCCGAGCTGGAATACGCCGACGAGGTCACCCTGGCCCGTGCCTTGGAAGCCCGGCAGGAGTTGTGAGCCGCCCAGCCCATCAATCGCAGCCGGTTACCCCCTCCGCGCAGTAGGTGCTCCACCAGGGGTTGAAGTTGGCAGGATCCTCCGGCAGAGTGCTGATGTTCAGAAGTTCCTGGAAGCTGCTGTTGCGGCCTCCGTAGCGCAGGTGCATGTGCACCGGATCCCCGTGGGGTGCCCGCAGAATCACATAGGTGAAGGTCTCGCAACTGGCGTCTGCTCCAGGCTGCAACTGAAACAAATCCCAGATGGAACTTAAGGAGCGCTCAGGGTAGTAGAAGGGATCCGGCGCAGCCCCCCGATAGGCGTAGCGACAATTTTCCGCCAGGGGCTTTTTCCCCTCCAGATCGGCGTAGAAGGAGAAGAACTCCATCTTCTCGAACTTCACCCGCTTTGGATTGCGCGGATCGTTGGCCGATTGTTCCAGGGACGTATCCAGAGTGAAAACACCATCAATTCCCAGGTAGGGCACTTTATAAGCATTGGGGGACACAATCTGCAGCTCTAAGGCTGCCGCAGCCGCTCCAAAACCCAAGAGACTCAAGCTGCCGATCAGCCAGGCTAGGGCCGTTGAAGAACAAACTTGACGAGAGGGCATAAAACTTCGTCGTGCCTGTATTGTGCAGTAAAGTCCAGACCAGTCTAAGAAAAGCTTTGAGCTCGTACTATCCCACTGGGGGGCATCTGGCGAGAAATTCGCCGACTGCAGGTGCAGCTTTGGGGAACGGGATCCTAAGACAAGGCGGTAGAATTGAGGTCAGGCTCACCGTAGAGGGGCCAGGTTGGCTGCCCAAGCCTGACTGTCTGGAAACTGTTTTGAAAGCGAGGAAAACCCCGTGGAGCTAGCTGAGATTGAGGAGTTGATGAACAAAGCTGTGCAAGCCACACAGCGCTCCTTTAATACGGTACGCACCGGGCGGGCCAATTCCAGCCTGCTGGATCGGATTCAGGTGGAGTACTACGGCGTGCCCACTCCCCTGAAGGCCCTGGCCAGCCTCACCACGCCAGACTCCAGCACTCTCTTGATCCAGCCCTTTGATCCCTCGACCCTGGCGGCCATTGAGCGGGCCATTGTTGCCTCTGACCTAGGTCTAACCCCCAGCAACGACGGCAAGGTGGTGCGGCTCACCATTCCCCCCCTGACAGAAGAGCGGCGCAAAGAGCTGAGCAAACAGGTGGCCAAGCTGGCCGAAGAGGGGCGAGTCTCGATCCGCAACATCCGGCGGGATGGCATCGACTCGGTGCGCAAGCGAGAGAAAAATGGCGAGCTGTCTGAAGATGAGTCCAAAAGCTTGCAGGATGCCATCCAGAAACTAACTGACCGCTACATTAAGAAGATCGATGAGCTGCTGGCAGAAAAAGAAAAGGAGCTGACGACGCTGTAAAAGCTCCTTGTGGACATAACTCCCCACGCTACTGGCCTGCTTCTGCATAGCCGTAGGACGGGGTTAAAGACCCCATTTTTTGATCAAAACTCGACACTCATCCCGAAACTTCAAGGTTTCCACTTGCCCCTCGGAGTTGAGCAGCCCTTCATTTCTTCTTGTCCGACTCCAACAAGAGGGATCCCGGCTTAGGCCAGGATGGAAGGGGGGAAAACGACAACTCTTGCCGCAATGGATCTGATCCTGTGCCATCAATCGGCGGATTTCGACACCCTGGGGGCGGCGGTGGGAGCGGCGCGCCTGTATCCGGGTGCCCGCATTGCCTTGACCGGGGGATCCCTGCCGGGGGTGCAGGAGTTTTTGGCCTTGTACCGAGATGAATTTCCCCTCATCGAGCTGCGCTCTGTGGATCCGGGACAGGTGCAGCGGTGGATTGTGGTGGATTGTCACGATCCGGATCGCTTGGGAAAAGCTGCCGCTTGGTTGAGCGTCCCCGGCACCCAAATCGAGATTTTCGACCATCACCTCAGGGATCCGGAAACCCCACCGGATGGCTTTTGGCCGCAGCAGCAGGTGAACTGTCATATCGAGGCCGTGGGGGCCACCTGTACCTTGCTGGTGGAGCGGCTGCAGGCTGCTGGGATCCCTCTCAGCCCTTTTGAGCGGCTGGCGCTGGCTTTGGGCATTCACATGGATACGGGATCCCTGACCTTCCCGGAGACCACCGCCCGCGATGCTGCTGCCCTGAGCTGGCTGTTGGATCAGGGGGTGAACCTGGTCTTGTTGCGGCGCTTTTTGGGGGATGGCCTCACCCCAGAGATGCGCGAGCTGCTCAGCCAGGGGTTGGCCCAGATGCAGGTGCAGCAGGTGGGGGAGTATCGCCTGGGAGAATGGCTGCTGGAGCTGCCGGAGTTTGTGCCCGGCTTGGCCGGCCTGGTGATGCGGCTGATGGATCTGACGGGAGTGGATGTGCTGCTCTTGGTGGCGCGGCAGGGGGAGCGGCTCAGCCTGATCGGGCGGGCGCGGCAGGAGTTTGCCCAGTTGGGCAGGGTGATGGCCCTCTACGGCGGCGGTGGACACGATTGTGCTGCAGCAGCCACGTTAAAAGCCAGCCCAGAGCAGCCTTTGCCCGACCCGGCCCAAGTCATGGCGGCCCTCAGGCAGGCTGTCCAAGAGCGGATCCCGCCCCCGGTGACGGCCAAAGATTTGATGTCGGCTCCGGTGCGCACCATCCGACCGGAGATCACCATCGACGAGGCCCAGCGGGTGCTGCTGCGCTACGGCCATTCCGGCCTGGTGGTGGTGGACGCTCAAGGTCGCCTGGTGGGGGTGATCTCGCGGCGGGATATCGATATCGCCCTGCATCACGGGTTTGGCCATGCCCCCGTCAAGGGCTACATGACCACCGACGTGAAAACCCTCTCCCCCGACACCCCCTTGGCGGAGATTCAGCGGTTGATGGTGCAGTGGGATATTGGCCGCCTGCCGGTTCTCCAGGATGGACAGTTGGTGGGCATTGTAACTCGCACCGATGTGTTGCGGCACCTACACGAGTTGCCGGCCCTCTCACCGCAGTTGGCTTTGCCCACCCTTTCCTGCCCTTTGGATCTCACCTTCGCGGCCCTGTCGGAGCGGCATCGACAGTTGCTGGAGCAGGCCGCCCACATCGCCGATGAGAAGGGCCTGAGGTTGTATCTGGTGGGGGGAACGGTGCGGGATCTGCTGCTGCACCGGTGGGGACGGCAGCCCTCACCCAACCTGGAGCGGCTGGATCTGGACTTGGTGGTGGATGGGCCCTACTCTCCGGCCCTGGATGGGACGGATCCCCCGGGCTGGGGCTTGATTTTGGGACAAGCGCTCAAACAGCACTTCCCAGAAGCGCGGCTGGAGATCCACGGCAAATTCCAAACGGCGGCCTTGATCTGGCCAGGAGGCTTTTGTGTGGATATCGCCAGCGCCCGCACGGAGTTTTATCCCTACCCGGCCTCTCCCCCCGAAGTGGCCATGGGATCCATCCAGCAAGACCTCTATCGGCGGGATTTTTCCATCAACGCCTTGGCCTTGCGCCTCAACGGCCCCCAGCGAGGACAGGTGCTGGATTTTTTCGGCGGACAAGCAGATCTGCAACAGGGGATCATCCGGGCATTACACCCCAACAGCTTCATCGAGGATCCCACCCGCATTTATCGAGCGGTGCGCTTTGCGGTGCGCCTGGGCTTCGCCCTGGACTCGACCACAGAAAAATGGATCCGCGCTGCTGTGGCCAGTGGTCTGCACGATGCCGTCGGCGGGGATCGCCTCAAGCAGGAGCTGGCCTACATTCTCGGATCCCGCGATTGGCCCCAAGCCTTTGAGCGGCTGGCAGAATGGGGAGCTTTGCGCTGTATTCACCCCGACCTGGAGTGGGATCCCTCCCTGTGCCGGCGGTTGCAACGGGTGGGCCGCTGGGCTTATCACTTTCGCCGCCGCTATCCTGAGCTGGGATCCCAGGAGATCTGGCAACTGCGCCTAGAGGCTCTCCTCCTCACGCTGCCCCAAGCCCCCCAGGTGGCCAGCCAACTCCACCTTACCCAAGCAGGCATCGAACGCCTCAGCCATTCCTCCTATTACCAAACCCTGTTGGCCCAATTGGATCCCGGCACCCTCTCTCCGGCCCAGGTGGTGCAACTGCTGCAGGGGCTGCGGATCCCGGCGGTGATTTTGTTGGCTGGGATCGCCCCCAAGCCGGCCCGGCGGTTGATCTGGCGCTACTTGCAGGAGTGGTACTGGGTGAAGCCGCTCCTCAACGGCCACGATCTGCGTCGTCTGGGTTACAAGCCAGGTCGCCCCTTCCAAGCCATTTTGGAGCAACTGCGTTGCCTCACCCTGAACGGCGAACTCACCACCCCGGCAGAAGCTGAAGCCTGGCTACAAGAACACTTCCCCCTGCCGCAAGCTCAATACCGAGGAAGAAAGTAGAAGGGCAAATCAGTCGAAATAGAAGAGAGTGACCAACTTGTGTTGTTCCTCAGCATGCTTGCAGGCATCCAGCAGCGTGACGCTGTCGTGGAAGACAAAGCAGATCAACTGCTGGCACTTGCTGATGATCTCCAGGTTGCACAGGCGGCTGGCCTCCGCCAAGGGAAGATGGTCGTTTTCCGGATGCTCCACCAGATGCAGCACCTGCTCCAGGCTGGCCCGCGACTCTGCCGGCTGTCGCTCCAAACTCTGCGGCAAGATCACCGTCAAGGACTTCATGTCCGCCCGCATCGCCCCCCGAATGACGGCCAAGTTGGTGCCAATGGCCCCAGAGGTGAGGATCTGATTGCCGGTAAGGGCCAGGGCATAACTGAGGGTCTCGATCAAATACTGATGGGTAATGGGCACATGACGGCTGCCCAGGATGGCCACTCGCTTCGGCCCAACTTGCTGAATGGCGGCCAACTCCTGCAAAAACGTATCAACGCTGGTGGGGACATCAATAGACTGGGTCAACGGGATCCCTCGGCAGATTCTCTAGATCTTGGCTAGGCTATGCTATCTCAAATTTCCGCTTTGGGATCCGGCCAAGTTGACGCTCTACAACTTCAGCTCCGCACTTTTGGTGAAGTGCTAAGGCTGTCTGCAGCAAGCTGGGCTTGGCTTTGCGCAGAAGATCCCGCCTGGATGTGGATGGTGTAGCTCATACTGCTGTGAACGCCCTTGCCCAGCCAATGGCCGTAAATGGGAGCGGCATCTCTGGGGTAAGCGCTGGCCGCCAAAGCCACATGACCATCGGCCACGGCCAACCCTTGGGTGGGATCAAAGCCCCGCCAACCGGCCCCCGGCAAGTACACCTCCGCCCAAGCGTGCAAATGACGGCGCACAGGCTCTGGGGGTTCTCCACCCCTGCTCTCCCCTGAAGGCCGTGAGGGGCTGACTTGGTAGCCACTGACAAAGCGAGCGGCCAAGCCTACCGTACGGCAGACCTCCATGAACACCAGGGCCAAATCGCGGCAGGCTCCGGTTTTGCGATGCCAGGTCAAGCCGGCAGGCCAGGGATCCCCCTTTTCCCGCAAGATGTGGCGGCATTCTGAATAGATGCGCTGGTTCAGCGCCGGCAGAAAAGCTGTCGTTTCCCCCTGCACGTGATCCCATAGCTCCCAGGCCAAGGCCTGGATGCCGGGATCCGCCTGAGCCGTCAGATAAGGCTGTAATTGGGCTGCCAGCGTGCTGGGATAGTCGATGGGGAGATGGGTGGCCCAATCGCAGAGCAGGTAGTCGAAGGGATTCTGCCGCAGGGTGAGCACCGTGGCCTGAGTTTGGATGCGCAAGTGCTCGGTGGGATCCCCAAACCAGAGCCGAACCGCCGCGTTGCCCTCCAGGTCCACCAGCGCCGATTGGCCCACCGGCTGCGGATCCACCTGCAACTCAAAAGCCAGGAGAGTTTGGATCCCGTCGCAGCGCGGTCGCAATCGCACCGTATGGGGCTCCAGTTGGACTGGACGACTGTAGCGATATTCGATGAGATGGCGGATCTGAATTTGCACAGGCCAAATGACGGGCAAGGAGTTTTATCACAGGCAAAGGAGCACCGAGATCAGGCAACCCAAACTGCTCCCAGATCAAAGCCAAGAAGCGGTTGCATCGTCTGCCCGAGATCTCTAGACTTCAGGGATCCCGAGTTTGAGATCTCCGAGAGCTTTGCCCTGCCTTCCCAATCATCGAAACCTCCAGCTTAGAGCGGATGTACTCCCCAGCCTGTACAGGAGCATAGCGAGGGGGATTTGCTGCATTCTGGCATGTGGGCAGGCATTCGATCCAAGCATCGTCCCGAGGAGCTGTAAAGTAAACCAAAGACAGGCGGCGACTGGAACCGAAAGCCGATCGGGGTGGATTGACCACGCGGTGCAACGTGGAGCGCCAACGGTCATTGGTCCAACGGGATAGCAGATCGCCAACGTTGATGACAAAGGCGTTGGGAACAGCCTGCACATCAATCCACTCTCCTGCTTTGGAGTACACCTGCAGCCCTCCCGGCGCCCCATCCTGTCGCAGAATCGTGAAGCCACCGTAGTCGGAGTGAGCCCCATAGCGTAGCTGTCCCGGGATGGGCTCCACCTCCTGTTCAGGATAATGCACAGCCCGCAGCACTCCCCCTTTCCCCTCCATAAAAGGCAGAAAATAGGTTTCCGGCAGATCCAAAGCCAACGCGCCCATGCGCATCAAGGTTTGGGTGAGCTGAAGCAGAGCCGCATCATAAGCCAGAAGAGCAGCCCGCAGTCCTGCTGGATGGGTGGGCCAAAGGTTGCCCGAATCCGGATCCACCCCTGCTTGGGGCCGTTGTGGATCTTCCCGAAACAGGTCATTGAACACCAGCGCCTCACAGAGATCGTAGGGAACCTCTGCCCCACGGGTAGCGGCTACACTTTCGATGCCAATCGGCAGGTATCCCTGGTTTTTGACGCGATCCGGAGTCACCACCTCCATTTTTTGTTCCAGCGGCAGGTCGAAGAAAGCCCTCGCTCTCTCGTAGGCTGTTTGTATGATGGCCTCCGGGATCCCATGCCCTGTGATCACCACAAACCCCACCTCCTCCAAGGCTGCCCCAAAAGCCTTTGCAACCCCTAGCGGATCCGTGCCCTCCCGAAAGGGGGTCAAATCCAGACAAGGGATCCCAGCTTGCTCAAAGGAAGAAACTGGAGACATAGCCGACATAGAGACAGGTGCTCAGAACAGCTCCTACCCTACAAAGAGAACTTGCCCCAAGACTGTGTGGGCGGATACCCCCTCAAAGCCAGCGCCAGCTCAACCCCATATCCAAACTAGGGATATTCTTGCTTGGCCTGTTGCCAGAGGACTTCCAGCTCCTGGAGACTGCGCCCTTTCAGAAGGGAGCTTTTGCCACCGCCGGGCGTGGATCCCAGCAGTTCCTGAGCCAGCTCTTCCATGCGCAAAAAACGACGGGCAAAGCGCAGATTGGTTTGGGCCAGAGCTTGGGCAGCATCCAAACCGTACCAACGGCCCAAGTTGACCAGAGCAAAAAGCAGATCCCCCAGTTCGGCTTCCTGGCGAGTTGGATCGGGGGGATCCCTCTCCAATTCTCGACGCAGCTCGGCTTCTTCCTCGCGGATCTTGGCCCAGATCCCCTCCACCGTTGGCCACTCAAACCCTGCCCCCACCACTTTGCAGGAAATTTTCAGGGCAGCCATTAGGGGAGGCAAACTTTGGGCATAGTGCAGCAGTTTTTGGCCAAGGCTTTGATCCGGTCGCTCCCTTTGCTTGATCTGTTCCCAAGAGCGGTGCAACTCCGGAAGATCTGCCATCACAGCATCCCCAAACACATGGGGGTGACGGCGGATGAGCTTATCGGCAATTCCCGCAGCCACAGCTTCCAGATCAAAGTGGTTCTGCTCGGCAAAGATCTGAGACTGCAACACCACCTGCAACAACAAATCCCCCAGCTCTTCGGCAATTGCTGCCGGATCCCCGGCTCGAATGGCAGCTACCGTCTCATACGCTTCTTCAAGAATGTAGGGGGTAAGAGACTCTGGAGTTTGGGCCCGATCCCAAGGACACCCGTCGGGAGCGCGCAACCGAGCAACAATAGCCGCCAAACGACTCATGTGTGAGCTAGAGGCGGAACGCTCCAGATAAAGGTGGGCAAAATGGCCCGTCGCTTGAGGATCCCAGCTTTGCAGCGTCAATGGGCCGGCCACCACCTCCAAGTCTTCTGTTAGCAACGTAACAGACTGGACAGGAGAACAGATCTGTTGCAAAACACTGCGCAGCTTCGCCAGATCCTGGCCCCCACAGCTTTTCAGCAGCAGGGATCCCTGCTCAGCAGCGAACCACCGAGCCAGAGCCTGTTGCCAGTCGGGCTGAAGACTATCCAGCGTTTGCAGCATGGTCAAAAGGGTAGGTGCGGCCCAAATCCAAAAGGCGGCTGAGCTGCTCCAGATCGATGAAACTCAACTCCAAAAGAATCATCAGCAACGGCCCTTGCTGGCGATGTTGCAGCTTCTTGGCCAGGCTCAGTTGAGAACGGTCGATGATGCCCGTTTGCAAGAGATATTCCTCAAGGGCTGGGGGGGGAATGGGATCTAGCATGGTCGTTTCGCAGCGCTGAAGTAAGGACGACTATGAAAACTGAGAAGATAGCAAACCAATGTAACTATTCTTAACACTTCTACAGAATTTCGGCAAAGATCTGGCTGGTGCGTAGGCCGAAGGCGAGCTTGCTAAGCGCTGCGCCCACAGCTCCAGGACAAGAGAACCCCTAAATTGCCTCGGCAAATGAGGTTTCCGTATCCAAGGACACAAAAAATGGGTACCAAGAGTTCATGGTATGGTAGCAAATTGGCGATCAGTTGGCAGCACCCCGAAAGGCCGACTGCTTTTTCTTTGTGGGAAAAACCAACTCACCTTGCAAGATGTTACCTTTTTATCTCGTTGAATCCTCGTGCTTGATAAAAATCTTACAACAATTCTTCGGGGATCCAATCTGTTCGGCTCCTCTGGGATCTGCCCTAATGCTGTCATCCTGCTCGGGTTCGGTTTTGGGCATACATCGTCCTACGTTCAGCTAAGCTAGAGACACTTGCCACATGGACTCCCGTTATGTCTGAAGCCCAGGGTTTACTGCCAGTGGGGGCAACGGTTCAAGTGGTGGAGATGCCTCCTTACCTAAAAACGGCTGACCCAATGCCGATGTTGCGCCCGGCCCATTTGATCCGCTTGCACGAACAAGGGGTGATCCTGCAGCGGCGGCTGTTGGGCACCTACAGCGTGCAGTTTGCCAATGGCATCTTTCTCATAGACGGAAAATATCTCGCGCCGGTGGGATCCCTGTCCTGACACGCCCATCTCTCCTCCGAGCCAGCTGGATGGGTTTGCCGGCCTTTAGAACCTTTGGGAGCTGGCAGCTTTCTGCAGAAGCGAGCCTTCAACTGGCCGGCGGACTTTCGCGATAGCCTGAACCGCGGCTAGCCGCTTCTGACGCTTCAGCGAGCTCAGTTGCTTATTCCCGTCAGCGGTGTCGAAGTAGCTGACAGAACTGCCCAGCTTTTGGTAGCTGGTTTTGCGATCTGCCACCGCCGCGCTGTAGAGGGCTCAGCACATCCGCCCCCAGTGGTGCAAGAGTTTTTCTTGCTGGCGACTGGGATAAAGCTGGGCCGCGGCAGCGTTGCGTAGCCACAAAGTGACGCAGGGGGTTACCCTGCCATAGGGTGCCAGTCCGCTGCGCTGAGACTGGAGACTGCCGCGCATCAGGTTAACTCATGTTAATTTGGGGGCATCTTCCTCTTTCTTCCCGCGGTCTCTATGAGCATTCAACTTCCTCGCTGGCTAGAACTGGCCTTGCCTTTCTTTCATCCTGTGCTGATGATTTTGGCATTTGCGCTGGCCCTGTATGCCCTTTACCTGGGTCTGCAAGCGCGACGGGTGCGCACTGCCTCAGCAGAAGAACGCAAGGAGCTGATCAAAGGGAAGTTTGGTCAGCGGCATTTCCTCGCCGGATCCCTGTTCTTGGTGTTGATGGTGTTCGGGGCGCTGGGCGGCATGGGGGTTACCTACCTGAACAATGGCAAGCTGTTTGTTGGGCCTCACCTGCTGGCTGGGTTGGGCATTGTGGCCTTGGTGGCCAGCTCTGCGGCTCTAGCACCGCTGATGAAAGACGGGCAAAAGGTCTGGGCGCGTAATGTGCATGTCCTATTAAACGTGGTGATCCTGGCGATCTTGGGTTGGCAGGCGGTGACCGGCTTTCAGATTGTGCAGCGCATCGTCAACCAAATGCTGACCACACCCCAGGTGGCTTAATCTCCCCGAAAGACCCATGCAACCGTAAACTACCCGGCTCCGACCGCTAAGCGGTACGGAGCGGGC
>NZ_JANSIM010000231.1:0-4135 GCF_047502655.1 Synechococcus sp. R5-12
TGAACAGTGATGTTCAGCAGTGTTCAGCGTAAATGTATCAGGTCGATCACCCGGATCAGTTGTTTCAGCTTCTCCATCACCCGTCCAGAGCGAAGCAGGTCTTCCGCCTGTTGGATCCCTTCTGGCAAGGATGGGGCGTGGCCGAGGAGCCACAGATAGCTACCCCCATTCCAGAGAACGGCTGGGGTGAGTTCACAGGGATCCCCGCTGAGCACCTGCTGCATCTGTTGGAGCAGCTCTTTCTCGCCGGAGAGGGGAATCTCCGGGCCTGCCAAGTGACAATCGCGAGCCTTCAAGAGCAGCCGTTTCCCGCCCTGGTTGAGAATGGCCGCTCGCTCCCGTGGCAGGTCGCAACTGCCTTCCAGACCTTTGACGGTGGTGAATTGCCGGATCTCCCGCAGGGCAAACAGCTCCAGCATCGTGGCCTCGGTGGGAGGATGCACATAGCCGGCCACCAGGTGAAAGGGTCCTTGGTAGGGCGTCCAGACCAGTTCCAAGGTGGCCAAGGGGGGGCGCTTGCCGATTTGATCCCGGTAGTCCATCAGAGCCTGAGCCTGGGGAAAACAGGTGGGCAAATACAAAAATCCCAGCCCGGTTTGTTCCAGCAGTTGCCCCACCCGCTCCAGGGATAGCCCCCGCCAATCTACCCCCAAGCTCCGCCACACCGCTTCCAAGGGCAGCCCATACTTGGTGGGACAGAAGCCAGAGCCATGCAGCAAAACGGCTGACCCTGCCGCTGCCAGCAGCAAAGCCACCAGCACCCCCAGCGGTGCCGTCCGCGAGCGGCCATCGTAGGGATGGCCAAAGATGATCAAGGGATGAGGCAGATCCTGCCGGGGCAGAAGAGGGCCGTCTTCTGCGTAGGCATCCAACATACCGGCCAGCTCCTCGGCAGTGGGGCGCTTGATGCGGTGGGCAATTAAAAAAGCCCCGATCTGGGCGGGAGTGGCCTCCCCCCGCAGGAGCATTCGAGCAGCGCTGGCGGCCTCTGCCCGGCTGAGATCCTGGTGGGTGTGGGTGCCGCTGCCGATTTTTTTCAACAGCTCGCGAAACTCTTGGCTCATAGCATCGGCGGTCGGGAGCGCTGGGCTACTCAGGATAGGGGGAGATAAGGGCGGAACACTTGAAACTACCGATATGGGTATTTGACCAGAAATTTCTACAAAAGGTCTCTACAAAACCGACAACAGCCCAGCAGAGGGCCAATGGGGATCTGCGCCGGAAGCAGGCTCAGCATTACCAGACTGCCTAATCAGCTGGGCGGCCAACTGCAAAAACCGGCGAATGGGAGGGATCCGATAGCGATCGCTGGTGGTGACCATAACCACCTGTCGCCTCAATAGGGGGGGCTCGGTGGGTCGCACCTGCAAATCCGGATCGGCGCAGCAGTCCACCAGGGCCGACTCCGGCAGGAGGGCAATGAGCTGCCCCTGTCGCACCACCCCCCGAAAGGCATCCAAGGTGTTCAGTTCCAGGGCTGCTTTGAGGGGAAGCCCCTGCCGGGCCAGATGGGATCCCACCAAGGAGCGCATGGCATAGCCATCCTTGAACACAGCCTGGGGATACTCCGCCAGCACCTTCCAGGGGATCCGCTCGTAGCGGCTGAGGGGATGGGTGGCGGGCATCAATACTTGAATTGGCTCGGAGTACAGTGGCTCCACCACCAGCTCTGCCCCCCGCGTCATCAGGGGGTTCTCCATTACCAGGGCCACATCCACCAGCCCATCCCTGAGCACCTTTAAGGCGCGGTCGCTGCCCAGAGCGGTAACCCGCAACTGCACCTCTGGATACTCCCGGCAAAACTGTTGCAGCACCGGCGGCAGTTGATGGGCGATCAGAGAATGGATCCCGGCAATGCAGAGCTCGGTTTGCTGGCCCTGCAGCCATTCTCGAATGCTTTCCTGAGCCCGCTGCCATTCTTGACAGATGCGACGGGCATGGGGCAAAAGCCGTTCCCCGGCCACAGTTAGGGCCACCGGGCTTTTGCGATGCAACAGCGGAGCGCCCACTGCTTCTTCCAGGGCCTGGATCTGGCGGCTAATGGCCGATTGGGTCAGACCGCTGAGGCGAGCAGCGGCCAAAAAGCTGCCCGTTTCCACCACGTTCAAAAAAGCTTGCAACAACTCCAGCCGCACTCGGGATCCCTTGATGATGTAGCCTGCCGTGGTGGCATCCTAGCCGGGGAAGCGGTAGGCTTTTGTAAACACCGTTACAAGTTGTTTGTTGGACTGGGGATCCCCAAGCCAGGAGGAGAAGCAGATGGGTTGGGATCCAGCCTTGCTGGAGGGGCTGCTCAACTCCGCCATTCCCCACCTTTTCCCCGCTGCCCAGGTGGCCATCCGCCACAAGGGAAGGTGTATCTACTCAAGGGCGGCAGGCCATCTCGACCCTGAGACCCGGCGCCAACCGACAACCTCGGCCACCCGTTTTGACCTGGCCTCGCTGACCAAGCTGTACACCGCCACCGCCTGCATGGCCCTGGTGGAAGCCGGAGCGTTGCTGCTGGATCAACCGGTGAGTCTCCTGTTGCCGGAGTTTCAGGGATCCCGCCCCATTGCCCCCTATGAAGATCCTCTGCAACCAGGGGAATGGATAGCTGCGGAGCCGGAGTCCTTGGGCCAGCTTATTGCAGCAGAACAGGTGACGGTGCGGCAGTTGCTGGCCCACACCGCCGGTTTGCCCGCCTGGCGACCCCTTTTTCGACAGCCCGATGCCGAATCTGCCCGGCACATGGCCCTGCACACCTTTTTGGCCTACAGGCCGGGATCCCGCAGAGTCTACAGCGATCTTGGATTGATCTTGCTGGGGCTGGCTTTGGAACGTCTGCGCGGAACCCCTCTGGATCAGATCTTGCATGCCCGGATCTTGCGGCCTCTGGGCCTGAGCCAAACTCAGTTTTATCCAGGGGATCCCTTTGACCCATCCTCTGTCTCTGGCTCTTGTGCCCCCACCGAGCTGTGTCCTTGGCGAAAGCGCCGCCTACAGGGGCAGGTTCACGACGAAAATGCCGCCCGCCTGGGCGGGATCGCCGGCCATGCCGGACTATTCGCCACGGCAGAGGAAGTAGCTGCTTTCGGGGAGAGTTTTTTGACGGGATCCCTGTTGCAGCCGCAGACGGTGAGGGAAATGACCCGCGAGCAGTTGCCTCAGCAAGGGGATGCCCACCGCTGTCACGAGCGCCGGGGTTTGGGGTTTGCCTTGCGCTCTCCGGATCCCTTGGCCAGCAGCTCCCCGTTCAGCCCCAGCGCCTTCGGCCACACCGGCTTCACCGGAACCTCCCTGTGGATCGATCCAGAGCGGGAGCTGGTGGTGACGCTGCTCACCAACGCCGTCTACCACGGTCGGCAGGAGAACGGATTCCAGGCTTTCCGGGTTGCCTTCCATCAGGCCATCCTAGAGGGGCTTTCTTGATCATTGAGTCCCTGACCGTTCCCGCTAGGGTGCCGTAGGCATAACCGAGGCTGAGGTGGACGAGACCTTTTACCGACAGTTGGCAGACATGCTCTCCCGCGGGCCGCTGGTGGTGGCCACGGTGGTCCGCACCCAGGGATCTGTGCCTCGCCAGGCGGGGGCAAAACTGGCCGTGGGATCTGATGGCACCCTGTTGGGCACCATTGGCGGTGGAGCTGCCGAAGCGGAAGTCATTGCCCGAGCGCAAACCCTTTTGCAGGCTGCCGTTCCCGTTGGCGATGGCGAGAGCAGCGCGGAGCACTTCGGCAAGACGGAGTCCTGGCCGGCTGGGATGCCGGTTTCCCTCGATCTCAACAGCCCTCCCCTGGGCGTTTGCGGGGGACGGATGCACATTTGGCTACAGCGATGGCAGGGATCCCTTGCCCAAACATTGGCGGCCCAGATCCTCCAGGCTCTGACCCAAGGGCAAAGGGCTTGGCTGATCACTCCCCTCCATCCTCAGGGGTTCCCCTACCTCAGCCTTAGCGACAGCGGTGCGGAGCACTTTGCCCCCCTGCCATCCCGCCCACAGCTCCTCGCGGGATCCTGGGTCGAGCCCCTCCTCCCTTCCCCCACCCTGCTGATCGCCGGAGCGGGCCACTGCGGCCTGTCCCTGGCCCAGGAAGGGATCCCGGAGACCGCCTTCAGCTAGAAATCGCAGGAGCCCCGCACTGTACCCGTAGGG
>NZ_JANSIM010000232.1:0-1197 GCF_047502655.1 Synechococcus sp. R5-12
AGTGCTCTCTTTTGGCTCAAATGAAAGATCAACACAACCTAGGCAGGTTGGCTTTCCACCGTCACGGCTTCCGTCGGAGTAGTGGGGTTTGAGGCGCCCACTTGGACTTTGATCACCCGCGCTGCGTCGGCTTTGGGCAGAGTGAGGGTGAGGATGCCGTCGCGATAGGTGGCCGAGACTTTCTCCGGCTGGATGCGGCGGGCCAGCTTGAGGATGCGTTGAAAAGGTTGGGGCTCCACTTCTTGGTAGCGCAATTCAGCACCTTCAGGGCCGTGAACCTGGATCTCGCCGCTGATGGAGAGCTGTTGAGCCGTGGCCTCGATGTGGAAGCGTTCCCGATTGGCACCGGGCACCCACAACTGGACGGTGTAGGCTTCGCCGCTCTCCCAAACCTGCAGAGGAGTGGGCAGGAAGGAGCGAGAGCGTCCCCGGTTGGGCTCCGCTTGCAGAGCTTGTACCTCGAAAAGCGGGCTGAAGTAAAGAGTTGCCATAGTGTCTCCTAGGGTAAATAGGCTAAGTCATCAATGGAGTTGAGGGAAGCGAAGAGATCTCGGCAAAGAAGGCTTGGCCTGCACTTGGGATTTGAATTCACAAAATCCTGCTCTGATCATCCAAGAAAGCCATCCCAGCGAGGGAGGGCAAACCGATCTGCGATAGGCAGGATCCCCTCACCTCATGGGGAAGAGGGATGAAAACAAACAGGGCAATCCAATGGTTCACTCGAAACATTTTGCTCAAAACAGAATGGGGTAGATGTGAGTGAAAAAAGAAGACCGTTATGGATCCCACTCCCATTCCCATCCGATTTCAGGTGAACGGCCAACCCTATGGGCAGGTGGTTCCGCCGGGGATCACTCTGCTGAGCTTGTTGCGGGAGCTGGGCTGGGTGGGGGTACGCCGGCGCAGGGACGTTTTTCGGCTCCCCAGGGATCCCTGACCTTGCCGGAGCTGGCCCAAAGCACTCCGGATCCCATCGAGGTGGAGCTGCACCATGCCGCCGACGAATCTTCCCTCACCTTTGCGGTGGCGGGGGTGGAACTGGCAGTGGATATGGAAACCGGCCAGATTGAGCTGCTGATCGCGTCAGCGGGACGGAGTCCTTTGTCGCTACGCGACGCTAACGCGAACGCGTCAGCGGGACGGAGTCCTTGCATTTCACCAAATTTTCGGGCTGGAGGCCCGCACCATAGCCGCAGG
>NZ_JANSIM010000233.1:0-4911 GCF_047502655.1 Synechococcus sp. R5-12
GCCCGCTCCGTACCGCTTTAGCGGTCGGAGTCGGGTAGTTTACCACTCACCTCTGCTTCTGAATCGTTGCGCAAACAGAATTGCACCACCTGCGAGGTTTGGTCGTCGATGGGGGTAGCCGCTGTGAAAATGATGTGGATGAGGCCGTTGGGGTAGGTGATTTTGAGCTTGCGACCAAAAGGCATAAACCAGGTGCCCTCCAGGATACGCACTGTGCGATCCTCTGACATCCGCAAGTTTTGCTTCTGCAAGTCACTGTTGAACACCGGCAAAACAGAGGTGGCCCGAAGGCCATATTCCAGTTCTTCAAGGCTGTCCAGATCTGGGGGTACAGGCTCGGAGATCACCCCAAAGCTCTGGTGATGGACGAAGTGGGGATGGGCATTGTCAAAGGAGTTTTCCATCAGGCGCAGGCCGGCGCATTTCCAGACCTCATAGAACTGATGAATTTGGCGAAACCGGGGATCCGCCACCTCTGGGATCTCGGGAATATCGGTCAAGGGATCCGCCAATGCCACCCAAACATAGCCATAGCGCTCTTGGCAGCGAAACCCCTCCACCTTGTAGGTAGGGGGGATGAAGTTGTCTGTAAGTTGGGGCACCTTCACACAGGTGCCGGAGCCGTCAAACTCCCAGCCGTGATAGGGGCAGCGGATGTGGCCATTGCAAACAACCCCTTTGGAAAGTTGGGCCGAGCGATGGCAGCAACGATCCAAGACGGCGCAAGGCTGCCCTGACTCATTGAGCCAAAGCACCAGAGGAGTCTTCAGCAGCGTGAAAGCTTGTGGGCCGGTTTCCAGGGCCGACATCGGGATCACGGGGTACCAAAACCGCCTCAGGACAGGTTGCTGGGTAACAAGCATAAACCCGCTCCACAAGCTCTAGTTCGGAGAATCATGAGCTGGCTTTTCGTGAGCCTAGGTGGCTCAAAGCACCGCCCCCCGTGAAAAAGATAGGCGTTGAAATGGCAGAAGTCCGTATAAGCCAACACAGCTTTGCCCTGGGCGCGTTTGTGCATCGATGGCTACCCCCCTGCCCGGGGATGGGCTATTGATCGAAGGAAGCAGAGAAGCGTCGGTGGGCTTCTGTTGGCATGTGGCTGTGAGGAAAGGTGGAAAGGTGCAAAACGAATTGAACCCCGCTCGAGATCCTTGTAGCGCAGGGATCCCGGCCCAACCTACTGCAGAGTCCACCTCCCCCAAACCAGAACCGGCTGCTGAGAGCCGGCCAAACCAACTGACGGATCCAGATCCTCGCCTCAGCTGTTCTCAACAAAAACGAGAGCAGGAACGCCGCTCCTTACCTTGGCGTCTGGGGCTGGCCAACGTGCTCTCGGCAGGGTTGCATTTCATCGCGATGAGCTGGGTGGGTTGGCAGCCTAGGATCCGGGAAGAGGAGGAGATAATCTCCTTTCAGTGGGTGGAGATGGCGGATGAGCCGCCCCCAGAGCCGCAGTGGATTGCGCCCGTCTCCGCCCGTGAGTCCGGTGTCTCTGAACCTCGGGATCACGTATCGGTGCGGCAGTCGCAAGTGGCCAATCCAGGTGAATGGGTAGAGGTCACTTCTGCAACGGCACAGCCTCTGCTCGCCTCAGCCGCAGGGAGTCCTGTCCCTGAGATCCTTTCTCCGCCGACAAGGGAGCTTGAGGTGCCCCAGCCCGCCCGGAACTCTGCCTCTCCTCAGCAGCAGCCAGAGGCCAGGTTAGAAAATCTGTCAGCGGGTTTAGCAGCTCTGGAGCAGGCAGTTGCCGATCACAATTGGGCGGAGGCGCTACATCTGACGGAAGAATGGCTGGATCACTGGCCTCTGTCCTCTCCACAGCGCCAGCAACTGCAGGACTATCGTCAGCATCTGCAAAGCCTACTGGCTACCTCCTCGGCAGCAGCAGTGGAGACCAAATCGGCTCAGATCTCTCCTGCTCAATCCCTCAAGCCTCAACCCGAAAGAGCAGTAAGTTCTCCTGAGGTTTTGCCACAACCCTACCTGTCGGCTCCAGCGGATCCGCATCCAACTTTGCCCTCTCCAGAGCCGATCGCAGCCCCGTTGGAAGAGCCTTCTCCCACCTTGCCCCCGACTTTTCCTACCGGATCCCACAGCTCCAGCCTTGGTCGCACCAGTGGGATCGAGTCCTCGCGGGCAGGCCCACCCAGCCTCAATGCCGTCGCCGATCCAGATTGGGGAGACTACTTGGCTCAATTTCAAGAAAGGGTTCGCCAACACTGGATGGTACGGCGAGCATCCGGCTCCTACGTAACAGTGGTGCAGGTGCGTCTGGATCGACAGGGATCCCTGCGGGAACTGCGCCTGCAAACCCCCTCAGAAGATCCCCTATTGGATGCAGCCGTGCTCAGTGCCATCCAGCGCTCAGCCCCCTTTGCTCCTTTGCCCGAGAGCTATGTTGGCGAAGAACTGATGCTGGAAATTAACGTGTTGAGCGGATCCCTGCAGGCTGGCCCAACCCAGATTCCGAGAAACTAACGTCAGAACCTCGGGCAAGGCCACAAGCCCTGTTCAGAGGGGTTCAGATTTCCGAGTGTCGGCAGTAGCCTAGGCCATGGACTTGCGGCGGTTGCGCCGGACGGCCACCGCTTTGCGCTTGCGCTTTTCTAGGTTGGTTTCAAAGTGCCGATGGTTGCGCAAATCCCGCAAAATGCCCGCCTTAGAAACCTGACGCTTGAAGCGACGCAGCGCAGATTCGATCCCTTCGTTTTCGCCAATCGTCACTTGGGTCATAGGAAAGACATCTCCTCCGTCAATCAAATGGGTTTGGTTACAACAGGGATCCCTATCGTGACATACTCCCGACTCCGACTGCTGGCGGTACGGAGCGGGCTTCTCGCTTCATTGGGGAGCTAGTGCAAGAACCCTCCACGAGCAGACACGGGATGCCCCACCGCGTAGCTGTACCAGATTCCGGCAATGCCGTTTTGCACAGCCAGGTTGATTATAGAACAGGGGATGTCCGCCTTTCATTCCGACCCTCGTCCTACGGACAGAGGGCGGGGCTTCAAGGACTCCGTCCCGCTAGCGCGAACGGCGGCCTAGCTAAACGATCGCCACACCACTGCTTGCTGCCACAGTTCGTGTTCACTGCGCCCGGCTGCCAAAGTTGAGCCCCGCAACCACCTCACCTTCCCTCAAATTGACAACGAATGAAGCAGTTGTCCCGGTGGGGGGTGGAGGGGAGGGTGGTGCTGGAGTTGGGCTGGGGGCACTGCCGATTACCGATTGCACAAAACCGGCGAAGCTAGACACCCGCGTATACACCCCATAGAAATTGGGCTGGGCGCAGCCGATGCCAAAACTGGTGATTCCGGCCAGGGCAAAACCCGTGCCACTGGACACAATCAAAGGCCCACCGCTATCAGCCTGACACGTATCGACTCCTCCCTGGGGAAAGCCGGCGCAGAGCATAGTATCCAAAATGGTGCCATTGTAGGATTGGGGCGCGTTGCACACCGCATTGGAGACGATGGGAACGGTGGCCTGCTGCAAATCTCGGGGAAAGCCGCTGGGTTCTTGATCCAGGGCGCGGGGGAAGGTGGCTCCCCAGCCGAGGATGGTGGCGGCAGTGCCGGGGGCTGTCAGGTTGGTTTGGTTGGGCTGCACCAGTGGCAGGGTGGCCAGAGCCACTGGCCGAGAAAGGCGCACCAGGGCAATGTCGTTCCCCCCAAGTTTCCCCACCTGGGGGTTGTAGCCGGGGTTGAGGACAATTTGCGCGGCGCGAATGCGTTGACCGGCGCCGATTTGTAGGCGGTTGGTACCCAACAGCAGATCCAGATTTTGGGCACTCACTACCTGCTTGCCTTGTTCGTCGAAAAAACAATGGGCAGCGGTAACTACCCACTCCGGCGCGATCAGGGATCCGCCGCAAAACTGCGCTTGAAAGGGATCCGGCTCAGCCGCGTTCAGCAAGGCCACCATCCAGGGAAAGGCCCCTTCGGGAGCAGGTCTGCCGCCCACAATCCGCTCCAGCCCCAAGCCTGAGCGCGGCGTGGTGAAGATTCGCCCCGGGGGCAAAAGGGCGGTGACGCGGTAGGTGCCAGGGGGCAAGTTGGAGAAGCGAAAGTTACCGCTGGCATCGCTGACGGTGCTGGGCTCCCCCGGGTCGAGGCGGCCATTGCCGTTTAAGTCCAAAAAGGTGGCGATGCCCGGCAGCCCCGGCTCCCCCGGATCCCGCAGCCCATTGCCGTTGAGATCGTCGAAATGGGATCCCTCAATTCGTCCTGTGGGAGGAGCTGAGACTGGGGGAAGCGGGCGACTGGAACCCCCGCCGCCACAGGCGCTTATGCTCAGGGCCAGACACAACCCCAGCGGAATAGACCAAGAGCGAGCCAAGCCCAAGGAGGAATGGGATCGCGAGAGATGAGGCATGGTCAGATTCTCCAAAGCCAGCCGGTTGTGCTAGCCAAGGATATCCTACCGGCGAAGCCTAAAGATTGCGCAACCGGGAGAACTTCTCCCCGCGGCCAGCTCTCCCGAGTTGCCCCAAGACCCCAATGCCCACTTTTGCCTCTTGCCGCCCGTGCACCTGGGCAGTAAAACCAGGGTGGGAGGGTGTGTGGCAGATGAATATCGCGGTCTTGGGGTTCAAAGGGGGCGTGGGCAAAACCACCACGGCGGTACACCTGGCCCTCTACCTTCAGCAAAAACAAGGGGCAGCCCCTTTGGGTGGGTCGGGGATGGCCCTGTTGATCGACGCCGATCCCAATCGCTCGGCCTCTCGCTGGGCAGAACGGGGGCCATCCTTTCCTATCAAGGTATTGGCCGGGGATCCCACCACTCCCACGCCCACGGGCTTTCAGCACACGGTGATCGACACTCCTGCCCGTCCCACCCCGGAACAGTTACCAAAAAACTGGGTCTAAAGCCCCGCCCTAAGGCCTACGGCCCGCTGACGCGACCAGGGCG
>NZ_JANSIM010000234.1:0-8975 GCF_047502655.1 Synechococcus sp. R5-12
CGACCCTGTCGCTAACCATGTTGGTGTAGAAATTAACATGGATCTCTGCGTGGAGGTTGCTGGGGAGCTGCTCCTGAGACGCTGAAGCAGAGGGCCAATGGGGCGAAAAAAGGACTCCGTCCCGCTGGCGCGAAAGGCCTCCGGCCCGCTGGCGCGATGAGAGGCTAGGGAGCAACGACATAACGATCCTGCGAGAGGCGCTCGTTGCCTCCCCACCTTGCTGGTTTGCTCTGGCTGCAGACAGATGTGAAGACTGGGCTTGGGACCCAATTTTTGGGTAAAACTCCCTAGGTAAAAATTACTACAAACCACCACAAGAGCTGGGATCCCCCTCTGGAAAGCTTGGGAAACCCTAAATTCCTGGGGACTTGCTGGGTGGGCTTTCTTCGGTTACCGCTTGCCTACGGCGATCGCCAATGCCGCAGTCACCGCAGCATTCCGGTCGCTTGAAGTCGTCCCAATGGATGCAAGCCCGGCAGCCTTTCAGCATTTCTGGCCAGCGCTCTCGAATCAACAGTTGCCGCAGCCTGACTTCCCGTGATTCCTGAAAGGGGTTTTGGAATTGAACCATAGCTTTTGGGTTTCCCAGCTCTCTTAATCTGGTATAAAAGCAGATTTGAGTTTGGGATCGAGAAACATCAGTATAGCTTAAGGTTTGTGGTGGCCCAATCTTTTTTGCCAGTTTAAGACATTCGAGACAGACCAATCTGCTTTTATTCATCACCTTGGGAAAAGATCTACCAAAAAATGTAAACAGGTCATATAAAACTTAACTCATTTTTTCTCCGCTTAAAACAAAGGTGGGATCCAATGCCAGCAGCATTTGAGTCCGACCGCGGTGTTCCAGGCGGTTCACCGCCGATTGAATCACCTCCACATGATGAGCCCGCACAGCGGCCAGGCCGGCAGAAAGGCCGTAGAGCCCATCCAAAGAGTTGGTCGTCGCCACGACCCGCCCGTTGGGGCTGAGATGGCTCCAGCAGGCTTCCAAGATCTCGCGTAGGGGGTGGCCTCCCTCAATGCAGATGCGATCCGGCGCTGGAGAAAGGTGTTGCAGACAATCGGGGGCAGTACCTTGAATCACCTGCACGTTGGTGAGGCCAAATTTCTCGCAATTGCTCTCGATTAGGCTGACTACCTCGGCATCTCGCTCGATGGCAATCACGCGAGCTTTGGGGCATAGAACAGCCGCTTCAATGGCAATTGTGCCGGTTCCGGCGCCGATATCCCACAGGCAGTGGTTCTCTCCCAGGCGCAACTGGCTTAGCACCAACACGCGCACCTCACGAGGGCTCATCGGGATCCCTGGGATGCGTTCAAAGGCAGAGTCTGGGATCCCTGGGGTGCGGTAGGGCCAAGAGAAGGCGGCTGACATGGGTAAAGTACCGTTGCAGAGGAAGTTTGTCTATACATATCCCTCAGCATAGAGCGAATGCTCAACAGGCCATCTCCAACCTGATAGGGGTGCCGCTTCTCCCGCCCAATCATTGCCCAGATGGGCACCACAAACGCCCTCTGAGCTCAACGGAGTGGTTGGAGCAATTCCCAACCGGCAAAGCTGCAGTCCAAAACCAAAATGATCCTGCCCCCTTGAGGAATCGAGTTGGACACTAGGGAAGTTCTGGAGATAAGCGGGATCCCTTTTACCCAAGAGCTCATTTTGCGCCGGATGTAGCTGGTGCTGCCGGAAAAAGCTGTGGTTGGGATAATGATCGCTATAGGAGGATCTTAAGAACGTTTCCTTGAACTGGAGCCTATCAAACCATTCATCCAAAGAATAAACCTTGCTCGTAGATACAGCCAAGTCTCATCGTTTGCTCGCAACAGGAATAGGACGTATAGGCTCAATGCGAATAAGACACACAGGTTTCCTAAAAAAGTGTAGGTTTGGATAATTTGATCGGTGCTCCAGCCAAAGTCGTAGTTTAGGCGGTTCATATCCCCCCTGGCATCTCCTTGGCCGCCCAATAAAGTTCCCCAGGGAACCTCGGCCAATCCCAGTCTGATGCTGTGCCATTCCCAAAAGCTTCTCCACAGGCTGCTGCTCGCGATCCCCAGCACGACAAATCGCCAAAAATCCCATCGCCAGCGATCTGGCAAGGGAAAATAAAAGCTGGCCATCAGAAAGGTGCTGAGATAAAATTCTCCTCCAACGCCGCTAAAGACAAACAACATCTCCCAGGTGCGATTGGGCATCAGCCAGGTCATGTAAAACTGCAATAGAGCAAGAAAGATGGCCAGCACCTGCAGCCACCCAATCCGCTCCTTGCGGGCTGACCAGAAGAGTAGAATCAGTAAAAAGAGGATTCCAAAATACACAAAGGGATCCCTCTGCGAGCTAACGCTTGTCCAGCCGATGGGCAGAGGCAAAGCCCGATACCCGCTCCACCAGGCGACGGTGGCATGGCCAAATTCGTGGATCCAAATGTGAAGAGGCAAATGCAACAACTGCAACAAGCCTATGTTGTTCACCATCAGGGCCACCGCAAACGCAGCCGGGTAAGCCCAAGCGTTGACTGCCCAGTTATCGAAGGAAAACCGATCCCAACGCTGCCGGGATCCCAGCTTTAGGCTCTGCCGCCAGAGCAAACGTGAGCCGCGGAAAGCGCAAATTTCCACTTGCTCCAGCCGTGGGATCCGCAGTTGCTTCAGGATCAGAAACAGTTGGGCGGCGGCAACTTGGGGGGAGAGCTGAGGCCGATAAGGGGATCCGATGAGGTGAATGTGCAGGGTCTCGTCGGCAAAGTCTACTCGGGCACACCAGCGACGCCGCAGCAGCTCCATCCGCACAACCTGCACAATTGACTGGGCGTGTCCAGCTCGGGCCAGGGTTAGGAGATCCGGTGGCCTGGGCATCCCAAGATACCTCGTCGGAGAACAAGCAGGAAGAAGAAGGGGCGAGCCTCTACCCATCATCCCCCAGCCCTGCAGGCAAGAGCGGAATTGCGCTCCTTCCCAGGCTGCTCCGAAAGCAGGTTGGTATAGTTGCAGGTGTGGGGAGTGGATGGAAGGTCATGCCCGAATTTGGCAAGCCGGGGTCAAGGCAGATATGGGGGGCGATGCTGCTGTTGAGCTTGGCGGGGGCAGGGCTGTTTCCCCCGGAATCTGTCCAGGCTCAGGCGATTACAGCCCCAGGTTTATCGCGCATTGAGCGTTGGTACTACGACCCCCAGCAAGGGCGGCTGGAAGTTAACACCCAGGGCGAGGTGCGGCCTTTTCTGTTCGTGCTGCAGAATCCGCCTCGGGTTGTGCTGGATTTTCCCAACACCCGCTTTGGACAGGAGCCCCAAACCCAGACTTTTGCGGGCCGTGTCACCTCTCTGCAGATTAGCCAGCTTACGGATACCATTACCCGCTTTGTGCTGTATCTGCAGCCGGATCAGCCTCTCAGCCTCAACCAACTGCAACTGCTCACTGCCGGCCCCTCCCGCTGGGCTGTTCAATTCACCCAGGCCGGATCTCTCTCTTCTTCTCCCCCTTCATCTGCCGGCTTATTGGGAGGTTCCAGGGATCCCTTCCCGCCGTCCCCGCCTTTGCCGACACTGCCTCCCCGACGCCCGGCACCCACCCCATCTCCTCGCTCCGGCCATCAAATTTTAGAGGTATCCCCGCAAGCAGAAGGCTTTTTCATCCGTACCCAAGGCAGCCCCTCCACTACGGTGCGGCGCATCCTCGATCCGGATCGGGTAGTGGTGGATTTTCTCAACACCACCCTCAGCCCTGCCCTCACCCAGCGAGCTTATGTCATCAACCGTCTGGGGGTTTCGCGGCTGCGTATCGGGCAGTTTGAGCCCACCGTTGCTCGGGTAGTGCTGGATGTGGATTCCTCCGGTGGCGATTGGGAAGCCCGCTACGACCCACAGCGAGGTGGGATCTGGATCCAGCCTGCCGGGGGTGCTGCCCAGGCCAGCCTTTTGCCCGAGGTCAGCTCTGTCAACAGCAGTGGGCCGCTGGCGACGTTGCAATCGGTTCAGCTCCAGGGCAACCGGTTGATCATCAGCGCCGATGGATTCATGTTCTACCGGGCCGGCTGGGATCCCGAGAGTGGTGGCTACCGCATCAACGTGGCGCCCGCTCGCCTGCCCCAGTCTATGCCGGATCCCGGCTTGCCGGTTGGAGGGCCGGTGGAGCGGATCCGCTTTGTCCAGGAAGATGCCCGCACGGTCAGCATTCTGGTGCAGCCCGCCGAGGAGTTCAATGTCTTCGAGCCCAACCCCGGCCAGGGATCCCGCCGCATTACCTTGGAGCTGCGACCTCTGAATGCTCCTCCACCAATACCTCAGCCGCAGACGCCCGGCCCTGCCTCCCCTTCCACCCCCCAATCTCTGAACCGGACGGTCATTGCCATCGACCCCGGCCACGGGGGACGGGATCCCGGTGCCATCGGGGTGGATGGGATCCAGGAGAAGGACATCGTGCTCTCCGTTGCCCACCAGGTGCAACGACTGCTGCAGGAGCGGGGGTACGGGGTGGTGATGACCCGCACCGATGACCGGGAAGTGCTGCTGCAACCGCGGGTGGATATGGCCGTTCAGGCCAATGCTGCCCTGCTGGTGAGCATTCATGCCAACGCCCTGGATCGCTCCGGCATTCACGGCATCGAGACCTATTACCTGCGACCCGATAGCGCCGAGCTGGCCGCCATCTTGCACCGCAGCTTGGTCAGGGCCACCGGTGCTGCTGACCGGGGGGTGAGACGAGCCCGCTTTTTTGTGGTGCGGGAAACACCTGTGGGTATGCCCTCCGTGCTGCTGGAGTTGGGATACGTAACCAACCCAACCGAAGGGCGAAAATTGGCCACTGCCGAATATCAGGCTATTTTGGCGCGGGCCATTGCCGATGGCATTGAGACTTTCTTGCGCAGTCGCTAGCCGTTGGCTGAGCTTGTTCATGTCTATCGGATCTCTCAATAACTGATCGAATTGACGATCCAGTTGGCCCAGTTGATCTCAGAGGGAAGGCAGGGAATCTGTCGCCGAGATTCTCGAAAGCAGGGTAGGATACAGCAGCTTAGGCCAAGGTGTTGAGGAGAACGGAGCATGCAGTGGGAGTGGAAATCAGAGCCAGATCCCAGTTGGCCAATTGGGGTGTTTGACAGCGGCTTGGGCGGGCTGACGGTTTGGCGAGCCTTACGCCGCCGGCTCCCCCAGGAACGGCTCATCTACTTCGGCGACACAGCGCGGTTGCCCTATGGGGAACGCTCGCCAGAGGAGATCCTGGCCTTTGTGCGGCAAATTCTGACGTGGATGCAGGCGCAGCCGGTGAAGCTGGTGGTGATGGCCTGCAATACCAGCTCGGCCTTGGCTCTGGACCACGTGCGGCAGGAGTTTGCCCTGCCCATTCTAGGGTTAATCCTACCCGGCGCCCAGGCAGCACTGGCCCAAGGATCCCGCATTGGGGTGCTCGCCACGGTGGCCACGGTCAAGAGTCGCGCTTACTCAAGAGCCATTCAAGAGTACAGCGCTCTGGATCCCAAACGTTTTCCGTACCCCGTTTACTGTTGGGAGCAGGCCTGCCCTGAGTTCGTCCCTCTCATTGAAGCCGGATGGCTGGATAGCCCTGCTCTGCGACAGGCGGCTGAACGCTACCTGCAACCGCTGTTGCAACAGGGGATCGATACTCTTGTCTATGGCTGTACTCACTACCCCCTGCTGGATCCAATCCTGAAGCCTTTGCTGCCGTCCTCGGTCAAACGGGTAGATCCAGGGATGGCGCTGGTGGGATCCCTGGCCCGCGAATTGAGTTTGTGGGACTTGCGTCGCCCCTTGACCGCTGCTTGGGGAGAACCCCACCGTTTCTACGTGAGCGGGGATCCAGAGCGATTTGCCCAGTTGGCCACTCCTTGGTTGGGCTTTCGGCCCCAGGTAGAACGGGTGGAATTGCCGGCTTTGGATGTCAGCAACTCCCTCCGCCCCTGAGCGCCCTTCTCCTCGGGGATAAAGATTGGGGGCCCCTCAACGGGTCATCACCTGCAAGGGGAAACGTTCCGCCAACTCCCCTTCCACCTTGGGTAGCCATTCCTCTTGGAACACCCACACCTGCCCCTGCTGTACACGGCCATCGGGGTTTTGCGTCAGCTCCAGCCAATACACGAATTGGTTTCCCCGCAGCACCACCCCTTGGATGGCAAGGGCCAAGGTATAGCCCGGACTGCTTGCCAGAGCTTCTGGGGACGGGTAGCGAATCACCTCCACCGCCTGATCCAGATCGGCGGCGATCTCCGGCCCATAAACGTCGCGAATGGCTTGAAAGAGGTCTTCTGCCGTCAGTCCTTGGGGGCGAAAGAACGTCATCCGCTCCGAGCGAATCGTCTCCCGATCCAGCGGGTTGATGATCCGTCCTGGCGGAGCCACCGAGGCCAAGAACGTAAAGCGGGATCCATCCGGCTCCACTCGGTTGATGTTCAGGGTTTCGCCCGGACGGGGCCGCAGCACAGGATTGTCCCTCACCCAGGCCGCCACCTGATCCGGAGATTGCCCAGGGATCCCCCAAGCCGCCGACCGAAGGCCCGCCACTGCCCAGCAGGCCATTGCCAAACCGGTTCCTCGCACCCAGCGCAGCCTTTTGCCCCAGCAGGACAGAGCCCTTGTTGGCTTTGCACCCAAGACCGGCCAGCGATTGCAACGCACGTTCCCATTCCTCCGGGCAAACAACACAAAACTGAAAGAGATCAATTGAGGTAAGAGATCAATTAGGCGGGCATGGGCAGAACCATCCTCGATGCAAGCGCCCAACAGTCTTGCCCTTCCCCACTGTATCTGAAGATGTCGGTGCGCCTGTTGCGCCTGAGCGCGAGCATCACGGCCAATAGCTGCAAGGATCCCTCGGCAAGATACGCAGATCCCCGGCGGCTTATCCGCCAAAACGTAAAAAGTATCTTAAGATCAACGGTAAGCAAATCTCATACGCACTAGGTCAGCACCTCAGGAGGTAACCGATGGCTCTCGTTGCAATGCGGACGCTGCTGGATCATGCCGCCGAACATGGCTACGGCATTCCTGCCTTCAACGTCAACAACATGGAGCAGATCCAAGCGATCATGCAGGCAGCCCATGAAACCAACAGCCCCGTTATCCTGCAAGCCTCTCGAGGGGCACGCAAGTATGCGGGCGAGAACTTTCTGCGGCACCTGATCCTGGCGGCAGTGGAGACCTACCCCCACATCCCCGTCGCCATGCACCAAGACCACGGCAATAGCCCGGCTACCTGCTATTCCGCCATCCGCAACGGCTTCACCAGCGTCATGATGGATGGATCCCTCAAGGAAGATGCCAAGACCCCGGCCAGCTACGAGTACAACGTGGCCGTGACCTCCGAGGTGGTGAAAGTGGCTCATGCAATCGGGGTGAGTGTGGAAGGGGAACTGGGCTGCCTGGGATCCCTGGAAACGGGCCGTGGGGAAGCGGAAGATGGCCACGGTGCGGAAGAGGCGCTCAGCCATGACCAACTCCTCACCGACCCCGACCAAGCGGTGGACTTTGTGGAGCGAACTCAGGTGGATGCGCTGGCCGTAGCCATTGGTACCAGCCATGGCGCCTACAAGTTCTCCCGGAAGCCCACTGGTGACATCCTCGACATGGAGCGCATTGCTGAGATCCACCGCCGCCTGCCCAACACTCACCTGGTGATGCACGGTTCCTCCTCGGTGCCCAAGGAGCTGATCGACATCATCAACGAATACGGCGGCTCCATTCCCGAGACTTACGGTGTGCCGCTGGAAGAAATTCAGCGGGGCATCCAAAATGGAGTGCGCAAAGTAAACATCGACACCGACAACCGCCTGGCCATCACAGCTGCCGTGCGCCGCGCTCTGGCCGAGAATCCGAAAGAGTTTGACCCCCGCCACTTCCTCAAGCCTTCCATCAAGGAAATGCAAAAAGTCTGTGCTGAGCGCTACATTGCCTTCGGCTGTGCTGGCCATGGCACCAAAGTTCCGGTGGTTACCTTGGATGAGATGGCAGCCAAGTATGCTTCTGGAGCTTTGGCGGCTCAGGTGAAGAAGACCGTTGCGGTCTAGTCCCCACATCCTGCAAGAACTCTGGAATGCTTGCCGGGGCGCTTCCAGGGTTTTCCTTGGAGATCAGCTAGGTCACTGGACTCAGATTGGACAAATAAGGGGATCCAGCGGGGATCCCCTTTTGCTTTGGAGGAACTTGATGCGTTTTGGGGGTCAGGCAGCTTTTGCCGCAGAACGTTTTTCCGTCTCAATTTGATGGTTCAGCAACGCCAAGCTTAGGCAGTCCAACAGTTCCAGGTCAGCCTCAGAGTAGCGCCGCTGAAAGAGCAGCTCATTGATGCGGTTCTCTTGGCCCAAGCTGAGGAAGCTGCTGCGGAACACCTGCTCCACGATTTCTTGGATGCTGGAGGGCAGAGTAACAGAGTCAAGACTTGTATTCATGGCTGGTTCTGTTTGAGAGATGGTTTTTGAAGGGAGAAGACTATCTTTGCCAAGAGGTGAGGTAGCGCTGCTCGATGTCCTGCAGGGAAAGATGGGAAGCCCTGGGCCGCGGCTCATTCACGGAGGAGACATCGTTCTGCCACTTGAGGGATACTCCCAGCAGTGCTCCCAAAGAGAAGCTCTCGCTCAATAGGGCTGCTATGCGGTAAGTACGGTAGTCCAGGGTTAGATCTTCACTGACTTGCATCTGTGTTTCCTCCGTATTTCTAACGTTCATGCCCCTATCATAGCCTCGAGATCAGTGGAAGTACAGAGAAACATCGAGGATTTGCGTAGGCAATTTGTACGTTTCTTCTACGCGATTTGGCGGATATCGGTGGGATCCCAGGGGTCTTTGGGGCGGGTTCAGGGTTGAGTCAGGGATCCCAGCCCAGCAGAGCACAGATGTCCGCAGCCAGGGTGGCGGCGTTGAAGGGTTTGCCGATGAGGCCATTGGCTCCAAGCTGAGCCAGAGAGGAGGGTGAAACTGGGAAATTGACATCCTCCCCGGCCTGAAGGCCGGAGATTCCTACCACGC
>NZ_JANSIM010000235.1:0-2014 GCF_047502655.1 Synechococcus sp. R5-12
CAGCAAAGTTCAGGGTTTTGGGGGTTAGAGGCATGCTCTACGGTGCCGCCCCAGCGTTCCGCGCCGCTGCCACAACCACCACCTCCAGGCAAAGGGAGAGAGGAGCAATTGGGAAGTGTCTTAATCTAACTTGAAACGACTGTGACCCCGCTCTACTTCTCGGAGCTGAGCGCTGTCCCCACCTTCTCCATCAAGTCGTCCAGTTCGCTGTAGTCCGGCAGAGTCGTGTCGATGGCCTGCCCCTGACGCAACACCACTCGGTCATGCTGGGGACGGGAAAGCAGCTCATCAAAGCCACGTCCTTTGAACAGCACCAGATCTGCCGGCAGCCCCACCCCAATTTGCCCTCGCTCGGTCAAGCCCATGATGCGGGCAGGGGTGGTGGTAATCGCCTGTGGCCAATCCCCATAGGGGGTATCCAGGTGCAAAATGCGGGTGGCCTCCCGGAACACCTCCAAGCCATCGTGATCCCCAAAGCCGTAGAAGGGATCCCGGCAATTATCGCTGGCTATCATCACCGGCACGCCCAAAGCCTTCAGCTCATGCAACAGCGTCACTCCCCGCCAGCGGGGGGTATGGCCGGGGTTACGGGCTTGCAAATATAGGTTACACATGGGCAGGCTGACCACGGCAATTCCCGCCTCTCTGACCATGGCCATGGTCTTGTGGGCCACTTGCGGGGGTTGCACGGCCAGGCTACAGCAATGGCCACACACCACCTGTCCCGAAAACTCATGGCGCAGGGCTGCCGCTGCCACGTGTCTCAACGTGAGGGATCCCGGATCATCCGTCTCATCCGTATGAAAGTCCAGAGCCAAGCCCCGCTCCTTGGCCAGGGCAAACACCCGATCCAATTGCCGATCCAGTTCCGGCCCCATCGCCGCCACCCCACCCAGGATCCCGCCCACTTCCGCCACCTTGTCCGCCAGCTTTTCCCCTGCAGGGGTGAGAAAGGTATCCAAGCTCAGAAGCGTGACCGCCTGGAGTTCCAGCTTGCCCGCCCACTCTCGGCGCAACTGGACAAACACCTCCCAGCTGGCCCCCATAACCTGAGGGTTCTCACAGACCAGATGGGTGCGCACCGCCTGGGATCCATGGGCATAGCTGCAGCGCAAACCAAAGCTGAAGCGACGGTAGAGATCCTCCCGAAACCGCTCCGGATCCCCGTCATAGGCTTGCTTCATCTTCACCCAATCTTCCTGGCCGGCCTGCCTCGCCCCGGCAAAGGTACCATCGGGATTGGGGGTGCGCGGCCACACATGTCCCTTGTCCAGGTGGGTATGGATGTCCACAAAACACGGCCACACTTGGCCCCGCCTTAGATCCACGCTGGGGATCCCCTGGGGCGGGATCCCTGTTGCCAGCCGGATTTGGCGGATCTGCCCCCCTTCGATTTCCAGATCCAGCAACACCAGGTTATCGCGGTTGGGAACAGCTCCTGGCACCGCCTCCTTCAGTACCGACAGGGGAACCTGAGCATTCAGCAGCCAGTAGTGGGCAACGCCGGGGATCTGCATGGCGGGCAACGAAAAAAGCAGCTCTCCATCGTAAAGGGATCCCGGCCTATCCAGATGAATCCAGTGCTACAGCGGCTAGGCAAACTGGCCCACCACCTGCATGGCAAAGCTGAGCAAAATGAAGGCCAACCAGGGGGAAAAGTCCAAGCCACCAATGGGGGGGATGATGCCGCGGAACAGGTTGAGATAGGGATCGGTGAGTTGGCTGAGCACCGACAGGATGGGGTTAGACCAGTTCAGTTGCGGGAACCAGCTCAGCAAAATCCGCACGATCAGCAGAGCATTGTAAATGACGATGAACTGGTAAAGGGAGCGGAACAGCAACGACCCGGCAGTGCCGTAGACCAACCCCAGGGAGAGGCCGTCCACCCAAGCGAGAGGAGACAACAAGTGACTGAGCATCATGGTTGGGAAAAGTAGGGAAACAACTCGATCAACTCAACATCCATTAAGGTAAACTACCCGACCCTGACTGCTTCGCAGTACGGGGCGGGCTT
>NZ_JANSIM010000236.1:0-3698 GCF_047502655.1 Synechococcus sp. R5-12
GAACAGTGATGTTCAGCAGTGTTCAGCGTAAATGTATCAGTAGGTGGATCTAAGCTTACGAGGATCTTTGCGGTTTTTGAACAAGGACGGGTACCTTGCTGGGCAGAATAGCATATCCTTCCCAGGCAGACCCCACCTGATGTTTGCCCAGGGATCCCCCAGCCATCAAGTGGGATTTAGCGGCCTATTTTTTGCAGGGCTCTTTCCACCTGTACTACATGGCGGTTCAGTCCCAAGTTTTCCGCCGGGATCCCCAGGGCCAGGCCCACCAATTGTGGCAAATGCAGGATCGGGATCCCCAGCTTGCGCCCGATCACCTCTTCCACCTCCGGCTGCCGAGAGTCCAAGTTGAGGTGACACAGGGGACAGGGGGTGACCAAACAATCCGCTCCCGCCTCTATGGCCTCCAGAAGATGCCGGCCTGCCATCGAGAAAGACTGCTGCGGGGCATAGCTGGAAATGGGCCAGCCGCAACACTGGGTGCGCCCGCGATACCAAACAGGGGTGGCCCCCAAACGCTCGAAGAGATCCTCCATCAAATGGGGATCCCGCGCCACATCAAAGCGGGAGATGTCGTAGGCCCGCAACAGATAACACCCGTAGAAGGCAGCGCAGCGCAGTCCCAGGAGAGGCCGTTTGACCTGTTGGGCCAATCGCTCCAGGCCGTAGTCATGAACCAGCACCCACAGCAAATGGCGCACATCGCCTGTGCCCTGGTAACGGCTCTCACAGCCCCCTTTCTGGCACAGGGCTTGCACCTGGTGAAAGTACTCTGGATTCGCGGTTTTCGCAGCTTTTAACTTTTCATTCACGCGGCCCAACACCCCCTGACAGGTGCTGCAGTGGGTGAGCATCGGCAACCCCAGCGCCTCGGCCAAAGCCAGGTTGCGGGCATTTACCGTATCTTCCAGCAGCTCCGATTCTTCTTTGAAGGTGCCAGAACCACAGCAAGAAGCAGCCTCCAGCTCCACCAGTTCAATGCCCAGATGCCGCGCAATCTGGTCGGTGGAGTCATACAGCTCACGACAGGCCCCCTGGGCCACACAGCCGGGGTAGTAGGCGTAGCGCAAAGGTGAAGGAACAACCGCGGTCATGAGAAGACGTGAGAAGAAGAAGAGAATTGGGTTTGCGATCTCAACGGTAATAACAATCCATGGATCCATTGCCCACACAGCAGAGCACTGGCCTGCCTGCAGAGCGGGAACCCAGAGCTTAAGATCCTACACCCATGCGCTGCCACAGCACATCCGTTGCTGCCCAGGACAGGGAGTTTGTCAAAGCTTCCCTATTTATCTGCCCCTATTTTGAAACCATTCGGAGCCGATACCCTATTTTTCTCCCTGCCTAGTGCCTCCCTAGCCGATGTCGGGTAGATTTGGCGGTAGCCATCGCTGAGGAATCGGTCAACGCCTTATGAACAGCCCGATCCAGGATCGCGATTTCCCCTTTTCACCCCGCTCTAAGCAGGGCAGTCTGGGTTGGAGCCTTCCTCTAAAAGGTTGGGGATTTGGCTTGTTTTTCGGATCCCTAGTTTGGGCAGGATGGGCAAGTCAACTCCAGCTATGGGCCCAGCCGGTCGAACAGCAACCTCAGGAAGAAGTCCTTGTGCCGGGGCGCAATCTGGATCCTGGGGCGCAAATCCGGGTGCGTAACGAGCTGGTCAAGATCTGTGGGGACTATCGTTGCGAAGGCTATCGCTTTTCGGTACGGGTACCGATCAGCCCTGAAGACACCCTGGAAACTCTGCTGGGGCGGCTGGATACGGAGATGCTGCGGGAGGTGGATCGGGTGTTTCAAACTCGGCCCGATCTGAATCGGGTCATTGTCGATGGCTACGTCTTTTCGGGTACTCCCGCTTTTGTCAGCCGGGAAGTGCTGCTGCAAACAATGTTTGTGCCTCGTCACCGTTGGGAAGTGGGCCGCTTTGGGCCGGAGCAAGATGGGATTTTCTATGCCGAGCTGTTGAGACAGGTGACACCCTTTCTAGCTCCATCCCCAACCCCCACGCCTACACCTGGGCCTGTGCCTGGAGAAGGTGTGCCCCCTCTGCCCCCGCCTCCTGGGGAAACTCCTCCCGTAGAGGCAACGCCTACCCCTCAAGAAACCCCAGCCGCTCCACCTCCACCTCAAGGGGATGTAATTCAGCGGCAGCCGATCCAGCCCTGAGGGGGTTATGGGGTGGCTAAGTCTGGGTTGTGAGGGATCCTCAGGATCCCTTGTTTTGTGACCAGGCCAGTGCCCTCCCAGTTGTCGCGGGGTTGAGTCCTGAGCTGAGGTGATCTAGGCTTCAAAAATGGAGGGATCCCTCCAATTCATTGCTTGACTGGTGTGTGGCGGCATGGCAGGACACAGCAAGTGGGCCAACATTAAACGGCAAAAGGCCCGTGTAGATGCCAAAAAGGGCAGCCTCTTTACCAAACTCTCGCGGGCCATCATCGTGGCAGCTCGCAACGGCTTGCCAGATCCGGATGGGAATTTTCAGTTGCGGGCGGCAGTGGAGAAAGCCAAAGCAGCGGGGATGCCCAGCGAAAACATTGAACGAGCCATTGCCAAGGGAGCCGGCAACTGGAGCGACGACAGCCCCCTGGAAGAAGTTCGCTACGAGGGCTACGGCCCCGGTGGGGTGGCTGTGTTGATCGAGGCCATGACCGACAACCGCAACCGCACGGCTGCCGAGGTGCGAGAAGCCTTCAGCAAAACCGGCGGCAGCTTGGGAGAAGCCGGCTGCGTGAGCTGGCTGTTCCGGCAAAAAGGGGTGATTAGCCTAGAGGGGGTGACAGATCCCGAAGCTCTGCTGCTAGCGGTAGCCGAAGCAGGCGGGGAGGATCTCAAGGTAGAGGGAACCGACGCAGAAGTCTACTGCGATTACACCCTGCTGGAGCAGGTGGCCACCTACCTGAAAAAAGAGGGCTACCCAGTGCAAGATGCGGCCATCCGCTGGATCCCCTCTACGGAGGTGCATGTGGAGGATCCCGATACGGCCAAGTCAGTGCTTGCCCTGATGGAGCGTCTCGACAACCTAGACGATGTGCAGAATGTCTACGCCAATTTCGAGATCGACGAGGCGGTGATGGAAAGCCTGGCCTGAGAACAGGCTGCCATCATCTTCCGAGAAAGGGAAACCTTCAACAGAAGCATCCGTCAGCGGAGCTTAACGGCGGTGCCGGCGGCGGTAACGAGGATCATTGTCGTGCTCATGTTGGTATGAATGCTAACGCCTAGGATGCCATTTGCTCCCAAACGTTTGGCTCGCTGCTCCAACTCTTCCAAAACCTTTTTCTGGGCATTCTCGAAAACTTCTTCATAGGTTCTTGTGCGTCCCCCGATGATGTTGCGGAGGGTAGCAAGGAAGTCCCGTAGAACATTGGTGCCATAAACTACCTCGGCGGTAACAATGCCCAAGTAACGCTCAACCTCTCTACCTTGGAGCACGTCTGTAGTGGTCAGCAACATCAGCTTGCTTCCTGGGTCAACACCCACCAAGATAGTCGGGATCCTCAACCTTTGGAATCGGGTTCTTGCCCTGTGTTTTCAGCAGAGTGGCGATATGTCGAAGGGCGACCAATCCCTACAGATAACCGTTCCACAACGCATAGTCATTTATCTCACCGTTGAGGTGAAACAAACGACCGGTTGCTTCCTGCTAAGGCCTCCGGCCCGCTAGCGCGATCAGTTGAAATAGATGGTAATAAAAACCA